>CAZLKI010000018.1:0-5008 GCA_964560035.1 uncultured Synechococcus sp. | reverse complement strand
CGACTGGTTGCACCTTCATTTTGCCAAAAAGCTGCGGCATCAATGCGATCGCTTCCACCGAGCAAAAACTTGCAAAAATTTTCACCCATGGAATAACATTGGATTTCGATGCAATCTAGCTTTTTATTCACTAAATTGGTAAAAAATCCCGAAAACAAACCCGCATAAAGATGACATACGGGCTTACCCACATCACCTAGAGTACGTGCCACTGCCGAATCATAAATGCTAATAAACATAAATCCTTGCTTGCGATCGGTCATATCCATATTCCAACGACCCCAACCTTGAGCCGCAAAGGGCCACCACCAAGTTTCGAGTAAAAACGGTAAATTTGTTTGGCGAACGCTACGGTTAAAATCTTTTTCAAACCACTGAGCAAAAAACTCGGCATCCTTTTTGCCCCACTCACAGCCAATTGTATACATTACTGCCGCCGAAGCCTCACCTACTTCTTCCTCTAGCCCTTCTTGCAAACCGATAATAAAATCTTCGCTAGTTAAGACATTACGCATTCCATTCCAATCACTAATTACGCCTTGCTCTGGATTGGGGATAAAAAAGTCTTGCAAGCTATAGTGGCTTTGATTACTGCGATCTTTGGCGATGGCATTACCTAACGCTGCTGTACTGATCATTTTGATATTTTTTCCTGATTCTTAAATTAAATTAAAATCGATATGAACTAAACTTACCCAGATTTTTAAAAATCTTAACTGACACATACTTATGTTTAGATCTCACTCTATGTAAAGACTTTGTAACCATTATATAGGCTGTTAATATGTTTAGCTCTAAGTAAGATTTTAAAAGTGAGATTTTAAAAGTGGGATTTTAAGCTCTTGTAGTCTGAGAAAGTTGATCGCCAATCCGAAAATCTGTACTCTCTAATTGTCGCACCATCGATCGCGTAATTAACTGCCCCACCTCGACTAAAGTTTGACCCGTTACTGGATGCAGCATCGGTCTTTCGCACCGCCGACCAATTAAAGCCTCAACATCTTGAATTGACTGAATATACATCCCCACAGGTAGCTCTACCACTACGCCTTCAGCCATAACTTTAGCTTGGCACGCCAGACGAGAGTTAGGTTTGCAAGTAGTAATTACCTCTAGGGTACGCTGCTCGCGCTTGGCGATCGGGCTTAAAGAGCTCATACCCTCTTGAATGTAAACGTGACAAGTAGCACACATTCCCCTGCCACCGCACTCTTTGAGGATATTTAGGTCTTCTTGCATTAAGACCGCAAGCAGGTTGCCATTAGTCTCAATATCGGCTACTTGAGCGATTGGTTCAATTCTGACTCGTTTTGACATTACTTTTTAGTCCCTAAAGCCTACCTGTTAAGTTTAGACAAAATAATCTTAATAATTTCAATATAATCTCAACTTCTAAATTTTATGGTAGTTTTAGCAAATCGAATCTTAAATAAAGCTTGTGAAGTCCTACCAAGTTTTAAAAACCAACATTCACGCTACCAGTTATATAGATGCCTGCGATCGGATTGAGGCATGGGTAAAAACTGCTAAATCTTGCTATGTCGTTGCCGCTAATGTTCATGTAGTCATGACTGGTTATTGGGACAGTGCCTATCAACAAGTATTAAATAGTGCCGATCTCGTTACTCCTGATGGGATGCCTCTGGTATGGGCGTTAAAATTACTTGGTTCTAAATATCAAACTAGAGTGTATGGTCCTGATTTAATGTTGGCATGGTGCGATCGCGCGAGTAATTTGGGCTATCCGATTTATCTCTACGGCACTACCGAGCGAACTTTAGAGCGTTTAACCCATAAGCTCAAACAAAAATTTCCTAACTTGGCGATCGCTGGCTCCTATGCCCCACCTTTTAGCGATCGCAATCAAAAAGATCTAACCCAAGATTTAAATCGGATCCACACCTCTGGGGCAAAAGTTGTATTTATCGGCTTGGGATGTCCGAAACAAGAATATTGGATGGCTGAGGCAAAAGGCAAAATTAATGCAGTCACAATTGGAGTCGGCGCAGCTTTTGATTTCCATAGCGGACAAGTGTTGCAGTCTCCCCGTTGGCTGATGAAGTTAGGCTTAGAGTGGATGTATCGTCTATTTCACGAACCACAAAGACTATGGCGCAGATACTTAGTTAATAATCCCAGCTTTATAGTTTTATTTTTAGGGCAGTTATTTAGAAATATCCTGCGAAATATCCTGCGAAATTTCCTGCGAAATATCCTGCGAAATTTCCTGCTTTAATGGCTCTTTAATGGCTCTTTAATGGTTAGAGGATGTCAAATGACAAAATTAACCAACTTACCCAATACGGCGATCGCTTTCTTAATTTCTTTCCCTTCTAAATATTTTTGTGCCACTTCTGAATTACGAGCGTATTCTTCTAAAGCGAACTTATCCGAAGATGATGGTACCTGAATACTGCCTCTCACTTTGCCATTAATTTGAATCACTAGAGTAATTTCATCTACAACTAACGCATTGCGATCGTATTGCCGCCATTTTTGAGTGAGAATACAATCTTGATTACCCACTTGATTGCCTAATCTAGACCAAAGTTCGGAAGCAATGTGAGGAGCAAACGGCGCGAGCAGAATTAGTAAGGTTTCTATTCCTTCAGCAAAAGTAGAGGAAGTGCGATCGGAGCTATCTTGCAAGGCATTACTCAACTTCATCAATTCTGAAATAGCCGTATTTAGCTGATAATCGCCTGATAAATCTTCACTAATTTCTTTGATCGCAGTATGTATTGCTCTTTTTAAATTTTTATCCAGAAGATTTTTATCTGTAATGTTGGCATTAGCAACACTTTGGCTTTGGCTGTTTTCAATAAATTCGGTCACTAATCGCCAAATCCGATTTAAAAACCGCCATTGTCCTTCCACATCCGCCTCATCCCATTCCAAATCTTTTTCGGGAGGAGCTTTGAATAGCACGAACATTCGCATGACATCCGCTCCATATTTTTCGATTACCTGTTTAGGTGAAACTCCATTCCCTTTTGACTTAGACATGGTAGCGTAGAGGACTTCTAAGGGTTCGTTTGTTTCTGGATCGCGTGGATCGGCGGTATTTACGAGAGTAGAGGAAATCCACTTATCTTTACCTTCTTTTTTAGGATTAATATAAGTTAACCCCTGCACCATACCTTGGGTAAGTAATCTTTGGAAGGGCTCATCAAAGTTTAAGAGTCCGCGATCGCGCAAAACTTTAGTAAAAAATCTTGAGTAGAGTAAATGTAAAATGGCGTGTTCTACTCCACCCACATATTGATCGACTGGCAGCCAATCATTAACTTTTGCCCGTTCAAATGCTTGCTTGGGACTTTTAGCATCAGTAAAGCGTAAATAATACCAAGAAGAATCGATAAAAGTATCCATCGTATCCGTTTCTCGTTTCGCCGAAGTTCCACAGCTCGGACATTTCACATTTACCCATTCTAATTGTGCCAAAGGCGAAGCTCCTCGACCCGTAAATTCCACGTTTTCAGGTAACTTTACAGGTAGATCGGCATCAGGAACGGGAACAATTCCACATTTTGGACAATGAATTATGGGAATCGGCGCTCCCCAATAACGCTGACGAGAGATCAACCAATCCCTAAGCCTATATTGAATTCGAGCTTTTCCCCAGTTATGCGCTTCGGCATATTTAATGATTTCGGTTTTAGCTGTAAGTGAATCTAATCCATTAAAGCGATCGCTATTTATCATCACTCCAGATTCAGTGTAAGCGCATTTTAATTCTTGAGATTTTAGATCTAACTTAGCATTAGAACTAATTACCTGCTGAATTGGTAAACCATACTGAGTTGCAAAGGTAAAATCTCTGAGATCGTGGGCTGGAACTCCCATTACCGCACCTGTTCCATATTCAAACAAAACGTAGTCGGCAATCCAAATCGGAATCTCTTTATCTGTGAAGGGATTAATGGCGATCGCCCCTGTAAATACTCCTTTTTTAGGTCTATCCTCGGCAGTGCGTTCGATCTCACTAATATTTGCCACTTCGGAAATAAATGCTTCTACAGATTCTCGGTATTTTGAAGTCGTAATTTTATCTACTAACGGATGTTCGGGTGCCAAGACAATATAACTCACGCCATAAACGGTATCGGGACGAGTTGTAAAAACGATAATGTTTTCAGTCAAACTGGCTAAAGAGAAGGATAGCTCTGCCCCAACAGATTTACCAATCCAATTAGCTTGCATGGTTTTAACCCGTTCGGGCCAATGGGTAAGCTGGTCGAGATCCTGAAGTAATTGCTCGGCATAGTCAGTAATTTTAAAGAACCATTGTCTTAACTTCCGTTTTTCTACTTTTGCTCCCGATCGCCAAGATCTACCATCACTATCTACTTGTTCGTTGGCTAAAACTGTCTGGTCGATAGGGTCCCAGTTTACAGTTGCTTCTTTTTGATATGCCAACCCCGCATCTAAAAACTGTAAAAATAACCATTGCGTCCAGTGATAATAATCGGGGGCACAGGTTGCTAATTCTCGCTCCCAATCGTAGGAAAGTCCAATTTGTTGAAGCTGCGATCGCATTTGTTCGATATTTTGAAAAGTCCACTGGGCGGGGTGGGTATTCCGATCTATGGCGGCATTTTCCGCAGGTAAGCCAAAGGCATCCCAACCCATAGGATGTAAAACTCGATAGCCTTCCATGCGCTTAAATCGAGCGATCGCATCGGTAATCGTATAATTTCTAACGTGTCCCATATGCAGACTTCCAGATGGATAGGGAAACATGGAAAGAGCATAGAATTTAGGGCGATCGTCAGGCTCAGAAGTTCGATCTAACTCTAACTCTGCCCAGACTTTCTGCCACTTTGGTTCTATTTCTTGAGGATTGTATCTGCTCGTTTCCATAATGAAATCTATCTAGTCTTAATTTTTGCTAGTTTAACAGATTAACTAATCTATATAATTTTTCTACAAAAGTTTAGACTTAGTAGCTGATTTTCCCAATAATTTGCCAATTCTATGCACAGATTAATAATCAACATCAATCACT
>CAZLKI010000017.1:14920-20062 GCA_964560035.1 uncultured Synechococcus sp. | reverse complement strand
CTAGGAATGTAGCATTAGGAACATGGAGTCGTTTCCAGATAATGGAAGTGGAGTATGTAGATGCAAATCCAGTATTACAACCTGACGCTAGTTATGTTATTACCGTCGACTCCAGTGCCGATGGTATTACCAGCGCTCCCTCCTATTTTAATGATGGGGCAGGGGTAGCCAGCGGTGGCATCCCAAATGTCTCTACAACTCTTGCAGATGGCCGCACCAGTCTACGTGAGGCTCTAAATGTAGCGCAGACTTTCCCTACTTCTAGCAAGATCCATTTCAATATACCCAAGACTGACGCTGGCTACAGGGACTACAATACTCCAGATGTAGCCTCTAGTGGTGATAACGCTGGCAACGATGATTATTGGACAATTAGGCCCACTAGCCAGCTTCCTGGTATCGGTATTAACATTTTTGGCAAAGTCGTCACTCTGGACGGTAGTACTCAATCCTTAAACCAAGGCGATACAAATGATTTAGGCCCCGAGATTGAGATCACAGGTAAGTCAACTCCATTGGTTAGAGGGATAGTAATGTTTAAATCTGACTTCTACATCAGTACGGAAGCAGATCTGATCCAGGTCAAGGGCCTTAATATTAACAGCTACATACTTACACAGATGGAATTAGAAGGCACTAGGGTGACTGATAGCTATATCTGTACTGACGTGAGGGGACTAGCTACTACTGATTATGCTAATCAGTCTTATGGTACAGGGAGTGGTGGTTCAGACTACTGGGTGCATCTCCAAAACAACTTGATTGGTAATTGTCAGATTGGTATTGGGTCTAGTTCCATCCGCTTCGGTAAGATCACTGGCAATAAGATTGGGGTCTCCCGAGACGGTACTACTAGCCTGCCTATGGGAACAGCTATTGATATGTCTGCCTCTGCAGATCGGGGTACAGTAGTGGGTGGTGATAGCTTATCGGATCGTAACTATCTGTCTGGCAGTGATTATTGCATCAATGCCAGAGGTACGTCAATTCAGCATAATGGCTTCATTCTCAAAGTCAACAACAACTCTTGCGGACTTAATGTCACCGAAACTACAGTGTTTCCTAGCTTACTTGGCATGCAGATTAGCGGGTTCTCGAATCGGGTCAATGAAGTCAAAAATAATATTAGTTCAGCAACTATCGGAGCCCCAGGAGTGAACATAATAGAGGGTAATATAGTCGGTACTAACACTGCTAAGACACTCAATCTGGGTGATCCAAGTAAGGATGGTATAGTATTTCAAAGCAATGACGTAGTGATGCAGAATAACACTGTACACAATATGCGCTCTGGGATAGTCAATTTAGCCGGATTTTTCGCTCCTGTAAATACTCTCAACAATGATCTACGCTACAATGTCACAGGCATAAAATACATCTGGACAGGGGGCCGGCCTGCAGGGACTGGCAGTATCACAGGCAACACTTTCCAAGGCAATCAAGTGGGTTTGGAATTATCAGGCAATACAGCCTTCAACTATACTGTGCAGGCAAACCAATTCATTGGCAATACCACTTCCGCCCTTAAGCATAGTGGAGGCGTTAATATGATCAAAGCCACCAATAATCTGATATCTGGCACAGCTGGTTCTAAAGCTGCTATTAACCTGACGGGTGGGGTGGAGGATAGTAATTTTGTCACTGCCAATGATCCCGGCGACGTGGATAGTGGCGCCAATAATTTGCAAAACAGACCTGTACTGACGGGGTACCAGTATTTGGGGGGCGAACAACACAAACTTACTGGTAATATGGGTGGGATCGTAGCGAGTGAAGCAGCTTTTTCACTGGAGCTATGTGATAGTAACGAGCTAAATGGTTCGTGTACGGCGACAATTGCCAATACTTCTACCAGTTCAGATAATTGGGAATTAATTTATTCACGGCCCATTAGTGCCACGGGCAAAGGTCTGAATCTTCTAGCTACCAATGTATTGGGGGCTACTTCAGAATTTAGTGATATCTATTATCCACTAGCGCTGTTGTATCCATACGGTGGCAGTAGTATTGATAATGAGCTACCTCTGTTTGACTGGAGTGATATTGTCAGCACTGAATTAGCAAGTTATAAATTCTACTTCAATAATGAGTTAATAAGCGTCTTGCCCTCTGGCACTAGTTCTTATCAATATAGTGGAGCTAAACTTACCGGAACTCATAACTGGAAAGTAGAGGCAGTGAAAAGTAATGGAGACATATTGGCTACTGCTAGTGCCAGTTTCACTGTCAATCCAAACTCGGATAAATTGCAATTGGTCTACCCAACACAAAATGCTGCCTTGATCACTCCGACGCCTTTGTTGGATTGGAATATAGATAGCCAGAACCGCGCGGATTATTATGAGCTTTTAATTAACAACAAATTCTATGCCAAGATCGCAAACAATATTACTCAATACCAGATTAGCCAAGCACTGACAAATGGTAATTATACCTGGCAGGTAGTTGGCTATGCCACTAGAATCAATGCGGCAGGGGAGAGTCTAACTTTGGAAACTGGGCGTACAATTGTAGGTAGATTTAGCGTCAGTGAGAGTCTGACGCTGGGGCTGAGCGTAGATACAGCGGTAGTTAACTCACAGACTCAGCAATCTGGTGTCACGATCAATTGGGTCACTGTGGGTACCAGTCCAGCCAATACCAGTAAGTATAAGATTAACCTTTACAACCCAATTTCTGAATTGATATTTAGCACTGAATTGCCTTTGGGCGTGCAAAGTTATAGTCTGACAAACGAACAGTTAAAATTACTGACTTTGGCGGGTAAGTATACCGTGAAGCTAGAGCTGGTCGATTCGGGCAAAGTCCTGGCCGCCAGCCAGATTGAGTTTATGTATGGTGTCAGTCTGAATCTCACAACCGACGCTGTGCCTTCTGGTCCTGTGTCAGCTTCAATTACCGACGGACTTGGGCTTAATTCCAACTCGAACTTTATTCTGCCTGTAATAATTGCTTGCCTGATATGTATGGCGATGCTGGCATTGCTAATTGTGTTCTTTCTGCTGAGACTTAAGTCTAGAGGACACAAAAGCGTCACTCCAATTACTACTAATATTTGAGAAAATTCATACTAATAAGCGGGTGAAAGTGGATATGGTCGATTGAGGGATCGAACCTCAGACCTCACGAATGTGAATCGTGCGCTCTAACCAGCTGAGCTAATCGACCAGTTTCGACTAAGGCAATGCTGCCGGCACAGCACTGCCTAATTATATGCTAAATTCCGGCGAATGCTAAATAGGGGACTAACTAATTCTATTTAATAGGCTTAGGGGGGGAGGCTGCTTTTCGGCTAATTTCTACGCTTCTTTGCTTTTTTAGCCACCTCCTCATCGATTATGTCCAGAACCTTAGTAACTATTAGCCTATAAAGATACCCTGGGCAGTTATGCCACCAAGTATTATCCAGAAAATTGCGTAGACCGGGGAGATCGGTTATTCCTCTTAGCATAAGTCCACTCTTAATATCTTTATGTAGGGTTGCTAAGACGGCGCTGCACCTAATACCTTCAATGGTGTAATGACAGGAGCAAACTTCCATCATGACATCCCGCTAGACCACACTGAGAGAGTAGTGATTACAGCTACTAGAAAGGTAAATGGTGTGGTAGAAGTTGTCACAATTTTCGAGTATGGCAAATTCTACGTTTAGGAGTTCTCTCGCAACAGCTTACCGGCGAGAAATAATGAACCGGTGGCCACTATCAGTTCAGCTTGCTTAGTCCGGGTTAACATTTGTTGCAGGGCTTTTTGGCTGTTTAGTTCAACTATGGCGTCCTTAAACCCTAGCCGGGCTAGAACATTACGCAAATACTTGACCTCGGTGCTTTCACTGACAAAATCCTGTTTATGGTCGTGAAATGAAGTCAGGGTGATAGTTTGCGCCAGTAGCGCAATCTCACGCAGCATTTTCTGGAAATCTTTTGAGCGTTTAATTGCCAACAGAAAGTGATATTTATTATGAGGATATTTCTCCTGTAAGGCCTGCAGGAAAGCCGACATCTTCTGGGGGTTGTGCGCGCCGTCGATAATCACTTTCTGCCCTAGAATATCTAATTCGCTAAACCTACCTGCCAAGGTCGTCTGTTGCAGACTATCTCGTAATCTAGCTACTTGTAGATGAAGACCATCTCTTTTGGCTAGGTGCAGCACTGCAGTGACGGCAAGCGCGGCGTTCTCGGCCTGATAAGCGCCAGTTAGTCCTAGCTTCACATCCCTCAGAGTGAGGCCTGCATGGGTGTAATTGAACAGGCCTTGCTGGTAGTCGTAGTCTCTGCCTTTAATTGACAATTCTAGCTTGGAGTTTTGTGCGTGAGTGCGTGTTTGTAGAACTTTATTGACTATGGCATTTTGCTTGAGACTAAGCGCTGCTTGTCCATGGTTGATAATCCCAGCTTTTTGGCTGGCAATTGCCTGGTAAGTATTCCCCAAAATTTTGGTATGGTCCTTGCCAATTCTGGTGATTACACAGAGTTTGTCTTGCCTAATCACGACATTGCTGCCGTCGAGTAATCCGCCCATGCCAGTCTCGACCACTGCGTAGTCTACTTGTTCCTGGGCAAAGCTATAGTACGCCAGTACCATCATTAATTCAAAGAAAGTGGGTAGGCCATAGTCGGAGTTGGATCCAGATTCGCTCAGTGCAAAGCTTTCATAATACGGGAATATCTCTTGGAAATATTGGCAAAATTTACCTACCTCGATAAACTGTGAGTTGATCTGCACTCGTTCACGCAAATCGTAAATAGTGGGGCTGAGCGTGAGCCCAGTTTTGAAGCCCTGATCAGTGAGAATCTTGCTCAGAAAGCTTGCGGTAGAGCCTTTTCCCGAAGTTCCAGCAATGTGTATCACCTTTACTTTCTCCTGCGGCTTGCCTAGCAGTTCTAGAAAGCGTTTAATGCGTGCCAGTCCTAGCTCGCCTGGAAACTTGGTCACTGCTGTCTTGGGGACTGTGGTCTCGATGAATTTTTCTATATCACTGTAATCTTTGAACTGACTGGTCATATTAGATTATAAGCTATCCAGCTAGCTTGATCTAGATCTTCCTAGGCCTAGGTGTTTGTTGGGGCATTTAACGTGCTGTTCGATATTTACTCTCCATCCCCACACCAACTTAAATAGTATGTTAGCAAGAATGTTTCC
>CAZLKI010000017.1:0-14820 GCA_964560035.1 uncultured Synechococcus sp. | reverse complement strand
ATTAGTACATCGGCATTAGTAAATTAGCACACTGGTACATTAGCACTTTCTGGATCAGTGTATAATGATTGTATGAAACAAAAGCTAAGTTCTCCGCTATTTCGATTTGTCTTAGGAGTGTTCTTGGGCAGCATAATCATCTTAGGGGCAGTCGCTGCTTATTTGTATTCAGCTACACCGCAGTTCGTGTTGAATGCTAGATCAGCTCACCTGCATATTAGATTGCAAGTGCTAGTGGAAGGCAATAGAGTAGATTTTTCGCAGGCTCAGTATCAAACTGACTCAGTAGTGGATGTTTGCAGTGAGGCACTTACCCGCGAACCAGTGCATTTCCATGACAATAAAGACCAGATCTTGCATATCCATTGGGCAGCGGTAAGAGGCGGGGATGTACTCAAGCATTATGGTTGGAATCTATATGGAGGACTAGGTGGCGTGTTGGATGGAGTTCACGGCTTTAGCCTTGGTGCTAAAGAACTGTTGATACCAATCCATGGTAAGTCTTTGCCAGCAAGGCCTGTGGATGCACAGTACTACATTTATACTGGTACGGCTGCCGAATATAAACGCCGAGATTTGCAAGATTTTTTAAGTAAAGACTTGGAAAGTTTTTTGGCAAATAACTCTACCACAGCCAGCGCAGATGTCTCGCAATCTGATAACTTTCTAAGTGGGCTTATCAGGTCAGTCGGCGCGCATGTGACTAAGAGCGATCCAAACAAAGAGCCCAACCCTGCCAATGAGATCAATCAACCGCCATTACCTTTGGCAGCTTTGCAAACCCAACAGTCTGAAGAGGCTAGGAGACAGGCAACACTAGAAAAAGCTAACGACTTTAGAGGTAATGTGGTAATTTTCGTGCAGAAGACTGAGCCTACAGAGGAGCAGATTAAAGCCAGATTTGAGGATTTGGAGCCATTTACAACATCCAGCTGTAGCGCTTAGGTTATGTCAGCCACCATTGAAACTAACCAGCCCACTTTAGGCTTAGGAGCTTGTCATTACGCTGATAATCATGTTCACTGGGGTATTCCTTTTTCAGTAAATCCCTTAATAACCGCAGGAGTGTCGTATCAGGTATCAACCAAACGCTACGATGTAAAAACACACCTCCAAGAAGATGTATACAATGTAATTGATTTCAGTAATATCCCCAATGTCGACCACGAATTTGCTCAATCTGCACTTACTTTGCTGCAGATCGGAATTATAGATGAATGTGATTTACATAAATTGCTTAAATTATATGAAACATGCCCAGACCAGGGAGAGGCACCGACTTTATTGGAAATGTTTAAATTTGCCACAGGTTTAGATGATTCGGAAGTGATTAATGCCACCGGCGATCTGTTTGCCGGACTTGCTACAAATATATTCAGGTTAGAAGATTCTCAAAGTATAATACAACTAATAGATGATTTGGCAGCTTCGGCAAGGTCGTCTGACAAAGATGTATCTCCCGCATTAATAAATTTGGTCAGAATGTACCGTAAAACGCGCACCGGTATCACTGAGACGATGATCCATATAGTAGAGGAAAATCCAGAACTGGATGTAAATGGCATTATTATCGATATAGACATTGAAGAAGAGAGACTTATTGAGTTGTGTCATGGATATGAAGTTGGCTCCCCTGAGCATCGTATGCTACTTGCTAAACTTGAGGCGAAGCTAAATATAGCAAATCAATCAGATCCAATTCTGAAACAAGTTAGAAGTTTAACAGAAGGATTGTTAAATCAATATCAAGAAATGCTCGCTCAATTCGCTAATTTATTGGGAGAAAGATTCTCAAAGTCTGGTCCCTCGCTTTCTGAGATTTTTGTGCAGGTATTACTTGAAATGAACTCAGGTAAAGGATTCATGCATCAGTATGGAATCCTGCCAGGCAATGCTAGAAGGCAAAATCGGCTTGGAGATATGCACCGAGATGGAGATGGAACTGTAAGAGTAATATTGTCTGATACCAGTGGTGGTAGAACTTATAATGGTAATTCTAGAGTACCTCTTGATGATGTTGCTACAACCGAAGTGCCAACTATTGAGTTAATCACAGGCGAGACAGTCACTTGGCGTCTTGATACCTGTCCTTTTTTTGTAGATGGCTGGATCAGACGTTTAAGTCCAAATGCTAAGTGAGCCAAGGCATATAACTGCCGTCGAGAGGAGTTGAACCTCCATTCCCTTGCGAGAACTACGTCCTGAACGTAGCGTGTATACCAATTTCACCACGACGGCTCACATATTTGTAAGGGAATTATACCTTGTTTCACATTTAAGCTAAAATAAAACATGCCTATTAGTACAAATAGTTCAGTAGTATTGATTATTTTGATCCTAGCAGCCTTACTGGTGCTGTTGTTCTTGTACATTAGGCATAGACGTTTGCGGGTGAGTGTGCATGAAAAGCTGGTAGACCCAGTGGTGCTAAGGATTATGATCCCCCATGACAATGAAAAGACTCCCCAGGCTGCTGAACAAATGTTTGCCTCTCTGTATGGTATTTTGCGTGGACACAAAAAGTCTCCTCACCATTTCTCCCTAGAAATTGTCGCAGGTGCCTATGGGATATTCTTCCTAGCCTGCATTAATAAACGCTATCAACAATTTCTAGAGGGACAAATCTATGCTCAGTATCCCACCGCGCAGATCAAGGAAGTGCCAGATTACGCGGGCAATTTGCTGAATAACAGCAAAGCACAGGTGGGTGTAGAAATTGGTCTGGCCAAGGACTTCTTCCTACCCATCAAGACCTTCGTTAGTTTCGATGTCGACCCATTGGCCTCGATTACCAGTGCTATCGGCAAGCTAGAAGGTGAGCAGGAGGTGTTCATCCAATTTGTGGTAAGGCCGATAGCTAGCGACTGGCAGAAAATTGGCCGAGACTTTGTCAACAAACGCAAAGGTCAGATGGATAGCGAAGGCAAGAAATTGCAATTGGAAGCGGGTGAAACTAGTGAATTGAAGGAAGTTGAAACCAAAAGTTCGAAGTTGGGTTTCCAGTTTTTGATCCGCATTGTAACGCAGGCCAATGATAAGTTTGTGGCCGAGACTCTGTTAGAGGATGTAGAGGCTTCATTTAAACAATTCCAAACTGGACAATACAATAGCCTCTCAGTGAGATCTAATGGCCCGAATCCTCTAGTGGCCTTGGTGTTTGGTAAACGTGATCAGGATTCATTGCCCTTGCGACTGAAATACTTATACCGGCTGCTAGATGAGAATGCCACTGACATTATCAATATCGAAGAATTAGCTTCACTATATCATCTGCCCAACCGCACTGTGGAAGTGTCTAGGATTGCCTGGTCCAAGTCTAAGAAATTGCCATATCCGATGGATCTGCCGGGTAAAGCAGACGACGTGCGCTTGATTGGCGTGACCGATTACCGCAACCTACATTTCCCCTATGGGATCAAAGATGTTGATAGACGCAGACATATGTACATATTGGGCAAAACTGGTACTGGTAAATCGACGCTTTTGAAAAATATGATAATGGGGGACATATACGCGGGCAAAGGTGTGGGCGTGATCGACCCTCACGGGGATCTAATCGACCAAATCTTGGATTTGATTCCTGAGTCACGCTTGGCAGACGTGGTATTGCTCGATCCTTCAGACGTGGAGTTTCCCATTGGCTTGAACATTCTCAAATTAAAAGAAGGTGAAGAAAAAGATATAGTGGCGGACGGGATCGTGGAAATTTTCAAGAAATTCTTTGATTCCTGGGGGCCGAGATTGCAATACATCTTGACCAATGCCATCGTTACTTTGCTACAGGTGCAGAACGTGTCGCTATTGGCAATCAACAGGTTGTTAGAAGACCGTAATTACCGCAAATTTGTGTTGAAGCAGATCAAAGATCCTATTCTGTTAAAATTTTGGGAGCGTGAATATGAAGAAATGAGTAGGAATCCGAAATTACTGAGCGAGACTTTGTCACCGATTCAGAACAAAGTAGGGCGCTTTGTCTCTGCTTCGATCGTGCGTAACATTGTGGGACAGGTCAAATCTACAGTGGACCTGGAAACAGTGATGAATGAAGGTAAGATTTTTTTGGTGAATCTTTCTCAGGGCAAAGTAGGCGAGGAGAACTCAGCTCTACTAGGTGGCATGTTGATCACGCGCCTATATACCAACGCTATGCAGCGTGCACGTATACCGGAGTCCCAACGTCGCGATTTCTACTTATATGTCGATGAATTCCAGAATTTTGCCACCACCAGTTTTGTGAAAATTCTGTCTGAGGCGCGTAAATACGGTCTGAACTTGGTAGTTGCGCATCAATACGTGGATCAGCTCATGCCTGAAGTGCGAGACGCGATTTTTGGCAATATTGGGACAATCCTTAACTACGTTGTAGGCCCCAAAGATGCTTCCTATCTTGAGAAGGAGTACAAACCACAGCTGGCTGCGGAAGATCTGATCAATTTGCCAAAATATCACTTTGTAAATAAAATTACTGTGGACGGCTCTCAAACGGCGCCATTCACAGGACGTTCCTTGCCGCCGAGTTGGGTAGAGCAGAATCTAAAGCAGCAGATTATTAACCATTCTCGGCAAAAATATGGGGCTCCGAAAGCTACTATTGAGGACAAAATCAATCGTTGGGCTGAATCAGTTTACGATGACAAGGGCAATTTAGTGCAAACCCCAGTATGAACATCAAACTCGCAGAAGATTGGAAACAAATCCTCGAGCCTGAATTTGGAAAAGATTACTTCAGGTCATTGATAGAATTTGTGCGGGGGGAGTATACGGCATACACCATCCACCCAAAGGGGTCTCAGATCTTCTCAGCCTTTGATAGTTGCCCGTTTGCAAAGCTGAAAGTGGTGATTTTGGGCCAAGATCCATATCATGGACCAGGTCAAGCTAACGGTTTGGCCTTCTCGGTTAGTGATGGTGTCCGACCTCCGCCTTCGTTGGTAAACATTTTTACTGAAGTGCAAAATGACGTAGGTTCACAAGTTTCAGCAACTGCCGAAGTGGAAGCCAATGGCAACGGCCCTAACATGGCTACCATGATGCAAATGTCAGGTAACCTTGATAGATGGGCAGAGCAGGGCGTGCTCTTACTTAATTCTACCCTGACTGTCAGGGCTAGTGCACCTGGTTCGCACCAGAATAAAGGTTGGGAAGATTTCACTGACGCTGTAATCCGGGTGATTAATGCTCAGAAAGAGCATGTAGTGTTTCTACTTTGGGGCGCATATGCCCAGAAAAAAGGTGAAATCATCGATCTTAGTAAGCACCTCGTGCTGGAAGCTCCCCATCCATCGCCTTTCTCGGCACACAAGGGTTTTTTGGGCTGCAAGCATTTTAGTAAGGCCAATGTCTATCTGCAGGAGCATAAGCACTCAGCTATTGAGTGGTGACTTGGCTTAACAAGCTATTTAAGTAATTGATAATAATTGCGAACATATTGGGATGATCAAGTAGCGACTCTGATTCATCCAGCATACCCAGGTGCCTAGCTTTATCTTCTAATGTAGTAAGCATCCTAATTCTTTTATTATGCTCAAATTCTGTCAGACCGCCCGTTATGTGAGTTAATTCAGTCGCTGCAGCATATGCGGCATCTGTTTTTTGAGAACTGTGCATTAATACTAAGTTATCGCTGTCAGTGGGTTGCATAGAAAACCTATAAATCCCATTGGCAATGTTAGCGATGCCCCTAGGTGGAGGTGGTTGTTGAAGATTTGTAGGGCCAGAATTATTTCCAAATTTGTAAGTTCTTTGGGCGATATTGATTCCGTAAACTACCTCAGTCCAGGTCATCATCAGACCATACAAATCAAGTAAGCGTCTGTATTCGCCATTTTCACCCCATTGGCCTGTGACATGTTCTTGATTCATATAGAGTGTGGTACCAGCAAAGACATGGTTAGTTTCATCATGAGCAATGCTAAAGCCATAGTCAATCAACTTCAAGCGAAGATCTCTGTCTACTAAAATATTGCCGGGTTTTAAGTCCCTATGCACTATACCAATCTTTCCAGAATCAGGATTTGGCTTGATCCCATAAGCGTTGTTGCCTCCTAAAGCTGTGGCCACGTCAATCCTAGCCATGATATCCAAAGTCTGGGCAATTCCTTCCAGATTACCTGCCACAGTTCGTCTCTCAAGCGGGGTAAGACTACTCAGTCTTTCATCTAATCCAGTAGAATTAGGAAAGTACTCAATTGCAATAAGAGGGTGATCAGCACCGCCATTATTCAATACAGCTAGATATGGTAATGTTGGCAGAGTATGGTTCTGCAATATTACAGCCTCATCACTTGGGGTTTCGGACGAGGTCATGTATTCTCCTATAGCAAACGACAAGAGTAGTTCCCGTAGCATTCTATTTGCTTGCCAGTTATTACTGGTAGTAATTGTGATCAACTCGCGATACCAATCCCAAATACCGTGATCAATTTTTTGGGCTCTAATATCTGCTAATGAGAAATAATTAAGGCTGTTAGCTGTAGTTTTGGAGTACTCACTTTGTCCTAATAATCTCCCCAAATGCTCAGCTGTGGAAGGATCTAATGGGCGGGTCGCTAGCTTGAATATGTGGGTTGTTTCTAATGATTGCTGCTCAGGGCTAGCAACGAATCTGGCAGGAATTATATAGCACCCTGAGCGGGGGTAATATCACCGGTGGGCTGTATGGCATTAGATACTAAAATATCAGATACGCTTTGCTCAAAAGTTGATTGAGGGTTTATCTCAGCACTGAGGTCCGCATGTACTGTTGGATGACCGTTCTGGATTGATACTATACCAAGATTGTTATCTGAATAAGTGCCTAGAGTAAATTGGGTGCTTGGGTCTCTTTGTTCTGTTGTCATATCGATCTATTAGCAAAAAGTGATTATACCATTAATCTAATATAATCAGTATATATGCACAGATCCTAGGTGCTGCGCTATAATTGGGTATAGGTCCCCATAGTTCAACGGATAGAATATGAGTTTCCGGAACTCAAGGTAGAGGTTCGATTCCTCTTGGGGACAATATGAAGATTAGTTTCTAATCACTTCATTGAATAGCCCGAACTCTGCAATCCCTTGCTTTACTAGTTCAGGACGGATATTGTAGGCGATGAAGTAGGGGATAAGACTGCGGAAAAGCTCCTTATCTGAAGTGATACGATGATACTCAGCGGTTTGTAGGTACATTTTATGGCCTAGTAAGGTTCTGCGAGCGGGGATTAGTAGTGAATAATTCTCATGGAAATACCATCCAAATGCACCTAGCAAGTACATTGGGATCGCAAGTAATAATGCTCCTAAGATTAAGATTGCGCTCAAAAACTCCCTAGGCCCTAATGATATGGTGATAAATAATCCCGCAAACATTGCCAGAAAGAGGATTGAGGTGGCGCTTGTAGTTAATTTGTTTTCGCGTTTGCCCGGGGAATAATGGAAATAACCGTCCCGGACCAATTCCTTGGTAACAAGCTCGCGCGCTGCACCGCTATAACTCACATAGCTAGCACTATAGCTGTATGTTGTTGGGGTAGAGACCTCACGGGTTTCGACCTTGGCCAATTCTTGTGTGTAACGTTCGATCCCACCTGTGTGCGCGATTATCCTCTCTAATTCAGACTCTATTTCATCAACTGGACCAGTGGGTGGGTATAATCTGCGGAAAATATAGTGTGCGATCAAGTCGGTGGTGGAAACCTTGCCGTCAATAATTGCTCCCACTTCGTAATATTTGAGATTGGAATTGAGGGTATATTCTGGAATGACCGTGATCTCTTGCTGCTTCTGTTGCCACTCGAGCCTGCGCCACAAGGCAAGCAAGCCAAATGCACCTAGTCCCAGGAAATAGAGGGGTAGGGCAATTAAGTAAATAGGGCTAATTAATGCCAATCCTAAAATCACTAGGACGATTCGGCCGCTGAGGATTATTCTTAACCAAGGCCAATTTGCAGGAAGGAAGTATGAAGCTATCTGTGAAATCACCATCATGAACATGGTTCCGAACAGCACGAAGAAGAAGATCAAGAAGCTAATTTCTCTAGTGTATATTGTATCCATCGTAACTTAGTATAGCGCAGCTGAGATTTTCGTCTAGATACTGAGAGATAAGGGAATATAGTGGGGGTGGGTGAATCAGTGCATCCAGCGAGGGTGAACAAGATTACGAGGGTGATCAAGGTGGTCCATTTCAAAACGTTCATGTCGTTGTCCTGTTTACTAGGTGCTCTTCTCAAGTTGAGAGCAATCTGGGCACTTTTGGATAAGTTAATGCGCAAATTGCTACTCAACTAGAGACTATATTCCCTTATCAAAGAACTTGTATCTGTCGCCAGAATACGATATTAATTATACTATATACTGGATATATAGAAAACTGTGAATGAATGGGAAAATTATTTTGTATGGGTATTTAGTTACTTTTGGGAACGACTGGAAATGGAGTTAATTATGACTCTGATTTGACACTATAACGGTTTAAATTAACTCAAGAGTGAAATCGAGTTATTTTGGAGTTTGATTGTAGTGATAAACGACTCCAAAAAGAGTTGAGTCTAAAAGTAGAGAAACGGGGTAAAGCGATCTATGGTTGGATTTTTTGTACAAGTTTTAAATTAGCTCTAAAAGATTTAGTAATAGTGATTTGGCCATTGCTATCGAGCAAATACTCCTTTAAACTATAGTTATATCTAGATAATTGGAGTAATTTATGCAAATTGTTGTCATAGACGACAACTACTTGATTAGAGAGTTGATAAAGACTGAGCTGCATGGCTTAGGCACTGCCGTAGGGGTCAACTTCGAGTTTTATTCTTCTGATAACGGTATCGAAGGTCTGGGATATTTATATGTGACCAAGCCCCAATTGATCATTATCGATACCACGCTCCCTAAATACTCAGGGAGAGAAGTACTGGAGTACCTCACTACCAATGAAAAATTCAGCAAGATTCCCGTAATTGTCCTGTCAGAAGATAACCATACCAAGTTGCCTAATAATTACACAATTGTCAGCAAGAAGGGGAGTAATTTCTTTGGGCGCTTAAGACAAGAGGTGAGAGTGCGGATGAAATTTATTCTCACAGCCCGTAACAGCTTCAGGACCCGTTTAGCAAACGCTGTTATCAGACTAGAAAATAAAGGCGATCAAGTTTTACACGCTGTGGAACGTCAACGAGGATTAGCATTGCCAGGGTTCATAATGTGGCTAGTACTACAATTCTTGGGGTCTTTTGTTTACACAGTGTACATTCTCTTCAGTCGCCGCATTAATGAGGCTGATATTGCCCAAGAAAAAAGAGACCTGCGGCATTACCGCGTCAGGGTCTATCCTACATTGGCGACGACAATTGCTGCCTTCGCCTTCTTGGTATTGCAAGTGGGATTATTTACTTTAGGAGGCATGACTATTTTCAGTACCAGGCTCAACTCTGTATTCGCCATAACTCAAGGTGAGAAGATAGAGTTCAATCTAGCTACTGCTGAGTTCAATGAAAATAGAATAGAGTATGTTAATGGGGGCTTGAAATTGAAGTTGCCATCGCAGGAATCCTCCGAGCCTGGCCCGCAGGAAGATTTGCCTGAACAAATGAACCCTACAGAAAGTCAACCGCCGAACCAGCCGCAAAACCAACCGCAAAACCAGCCCAGCTCGACTCCTACGGTCTTAGGCAATAGCACTGCAGAGCCAGCTCTGGACTCTGCACAGGCTAGTAATTTAGGCTTAATTCCAGTGAAAATTACCGAAGGGATCCCCTTTAGCTCCCTAAAGTCTTTAAGCGCTGAAGGCAATACTAACGAGGCCACAATCGCCCCCATGCTTACTTATCAATTATCACCGGATGGCGAAGACTACTACTATTGGGGCACAGAAGGCTGGGAAAAGACTGAGGCCAGCAGTTCTAGCAATACTCTGAAAGATGTCAATGAGCATTTAGCAGAGTATCAAAGCAATGTAGGCGGTAATATTTTGTATATACAAGTAATATTTAATTCAGATGGAGTCTCCTCGCTTAACTTGCAGAAATTAGAGTTAGAACGGACTCTGGATCTAGTCTCGCCAGTAAATGCCACTCCTGAAGAAGGGCCGGTTGAGCAGACGATCGTGCAATTGGCCCCAGTATCAGCCCCCACAGCTGACCCTCTAACGCCAACCGACTCAGCTATTGCCAGCACAGAATTACCTGCACCAACTATTTTCTCCGCTTCTTTTGCCAATGGAAATAAAGTAATTGCCGGTAAGATTCTGGCAGAAAACGATGCCCGACTTAATATTCCTGCAGAAGATCTGGCTAAGTACAAAGTTAAAACCTACTACACTAGTTCCAGAGACATTAAGGATCCGGCTAGCCGTAAAGGTGAATTCATTGGTGAGTCCGGTTTAGAAGTCAATCCTCGAGGAGAATATACTTTCTTTGTCAGTGTCCCCAATAGAGCAGGGGGCTATGTCACAGCTGAACTTACCTATGAATTAGTCAGTGCTACAGGAGAGTCGACTATTATTACCTCAGAACTAGCAGCACCAGTGCAGAATTCGACATTTACTATAGACTCTACTGGAGATCAGGCAGATACCAATGCGGGTAACGGTGTGTGTTATTCATTTGCTGCAACTTGTACACTCAGGGCGGCAATGGAGGAGTCAAGTGCATTGGCTGGCAAAGATAATATTTATTTCAATATTCCCATTACAGATAGTGGTTATAGAGACTATGATAGTCCTAGTGCGCCTTCCTCAGGCGACTCTACTGGAGGTGATGATTATTGGACAATTGCTCCACAGACAGATTTACCTTTTTCATTTTCTGCATCTAATATTGATGGCAGCACTCAAGAGACACTAAGTGCGCATAACCGCAATACTGCGGGGCCTGATATAGAGGTAAGTGGTATAGCTGGTTCTATGAATAGTGCATTTAGATATATTGGTTCTGGGGGGAGTAACTATTATGAGACTTTGAACCCCAACAATACATCAGTGTTGAGGGGATTAGTTATCAACCGGTTCATTGGCTATCAGGTGGCATTAAGTGCAGGCGGAGGTCTATTGATTGAAGATAACTATATTTGCACAGATGTTAAAGGCTTGGCTAGCATTGCTGCAGAGGGTGATGGGATTGATGCCAGCGGCTACTCTGTAAGTGTATTAAGTAATGTAATTGGGAATTGTTCCAGCAACGGTGTAGGCATCAAAGCTGATATGGATTACGGTAAGGTGCAAGGTAATATTATTGGATTTGATCGCACAGGTGAATCAGCTTTGATTATGGGGACAGCTATTTCTGCTCAAAGTGAGGTGGAAAGAGATAGTCTGATCGGTGGGACAAATCCAGGAGAGGGTAATCAACTGCGGGGAGATAACTTTTGTGCCAATATAAACGGTTCCACCACAGTAGGAAATTCTTTTAGGGTGAAAGTGCAGAACAACACCTGTGGTATCAGAGCATCTGCTGCAAGTGCAGTAAGTTCTGGTGGTATGGCTTTCACTGACATAGATGAGATTTCGGGAAATGTATCCGCTGAGACTATTCACATTAATACCGGTAATACCACGGTTTCAAATAACATCGTGGGTACTAATGTCGGCAAGACCCTAAACTTCGGTGGATTATCTGGATATGGATTTATATTCAATACCTTAGGAGCTCCTCTCACCTTTACCAATAACAGCTCTTACTATAATAATATTGGGATTTACTCCACTAGTTTAGTGGACCTTATTGGTAATGACATCCAGTACAATCGCTATGGCATATACATCAATAAATCCGATGGCAACGCCCCTTTGGCAGTTCCTGAGAACTATTCTATTGCTAATAATACTATTAATAACAATAGCAGAGATGCTATCACAATCTTCGGATTCTCCCCCAAGATTCAGGGAAATGAGATCAAAAATAATGCTAACTGGGGAATAATTTCTACTAGTATAGTCAACTTTGTAAGTCAGAGCAGGCTAACTAATGACAACGACGCCAATGCCCGTCCACAGATTGGGGGCAGCGCGCTACTTTCTGGCTCGCTTTGTGGAGGCACCCAGCGTAATTGTATTGAAGGCAATGTTTATGGCGGTGTATTGAGCAAAGAAGGTGTACCATTTAATGAAGCCACGCTTTATGCTGATAATACTTTCGGCAATGGCAATGGCACTGATACAGACTCGGACAATAAGGGCGATCGTAATATTGAGATTGCCTGGCAAGGTTTATTTGAACTCTTTAGCGGTACTACCAGACGCACTGACCTTATTAATGGTGCGGTCAGCAGTCTGCCTTTAGCCAATACTGTATATGTGCGTACAGCTGACGCCCCTTCCACGCGAGTGACTAACTTAAACGGTAAGAATACTACTATTTCCTGTTTAGCAGCAGGTGATTGTCCCGCTAGCGGGCATACAACCGGGACGGCCGGGCTGACTGAAATTTTTGCAAATGGTGCTTTTCCTAACTTTACCAACGGCCCACACTACTTGGTAAGCCAATATGTCATTAACGGAGTGGGGGCCACTATCAATTATGCTTCCCACCAAGTAGATACATCACACTTCAGCTCACCTGTCTTTAGTTTCGATGGTAATTCTACCACCCACCCCGTGACCACTGGCTCAGCTCGGACAATCAATTCGCTAACCTACAATGACCGCGGTGAACCATGGACAAATCTCCCCACAGCCACCAGGACAATTGCCAGCAATGACTTTGGCAAGTATCAGGTTATGGAAGTGGAGTATGTCGATGCTAATCCTATTTGGAATGGTAGTGAGTACATTATCTTAGTTGACGGTAGTAGCGATGAAGATAATGTTTCTACATGTGGCGTTAATGATGGCAGTGGGGTATATACAGGCGGTGGTTGCGGCGGCCCTAGCGGATTACCTGATGGTAAGACATCGTTGCGAGAAGCTATCTACGTGGCCAATCAATTGCCAGTAAATACTACCAAGAAAATTCTATTCTGTTTAAGTAATGGCACGGGTGGCGATGCTACTGGCCTTGGAGGTTTAACAACAGCCTGTGGCACTGGCGGCGCTGATGCCAATTATAATCTTTCTGGCTATACAAATAAGTGGAAAATTACCGTAAACACAGACTTGCCCGATATTACCACCAAAAATGTGCAGTTATTAGCCAACCAGGCATATAACTGGACCAACTCCGGTTCATACCCAGATCCAGTAGCCCAGCCGAGGATTGTATTGTCCTTCACTGCCGGGGACTTAGCTTTTTTGAATGATAACATCGTGATTAAAGGACTACAGTTAGAGGGCTCCTCCTCTCAATGCAGGATTTTTGGTAATGGAGGCAATATTGGGATCCAAATTGGGGGTAATAATAATCTAGATCGGAATGTTATCTGGCAAGGTTCACGTAATATTTACTTCACAACTATCAATAATGCCATTATCCAAGGCAATTTCATCGGTGTTGGTCCTGATGGCTACACAAGACAGGCAAATACCTCAGATTATTCCATAGTTCTTGGGAATCAGGTTAACGCCAATAACCTCATTGGCGGGCCTGGCCTGGCTAGAAATCTGATCTCAGGTGGAGGCATAGGAATTGAAGTATTCGGCCCCAATAACACCATTGAAAATAATTATTTTGGGCTGGGCTATAACGGTGTTGCTTCCACGGGGCCCTTCACTACAGTGATTCGCGTCGGATCTGGAGCGACTTCTATAAGCTATGAGGATACATTGATCAAAGATAATGTGATGAAAAACTACACTAACGTTGGGATCGGCGTATACTATCCGGCATATACTATTCAGCCCAACTATGAGGTGAATATCTTTGGCAATAAAGTAGGGGTGGATATCAATTTATTGCCGCAAACTGTAGCAACAGCTAGAGGGATTATTTCCTGGTTTGCTAATAATATCAGTATTGGTGACCCTGCAGATGCCTCCAAAGCCAATTATGTTGGTGGCAACCGTTTAGGCTTAGATCTTTGGAAAGGTGAGATTACCTTGGGTATCAATTATCTTGGTGTCAGCCCGAACTCTAATGCTGGCTTCCATAATCAAAATGCAGTTTACAATTATGGTGAGACTCCAAATATAGATTATTCAAAACTACTGATTTCAGATCAGCATAATGTAGCAATTATCATTGACAGTAGATTTTCCTCGAATGAAACAATAGATTTGAGCAGTCTTGGTAAACTTAAGGCTAAGGTTAGCGCGATAGATGCTTATAGAACTCCTCCTAGTGACTACGGCAACATAAATGCTAATGATGCTGGTGATACTGACCTCGTAGGTTTTGTGGGCAACCCTATGCAAAACTGGCCGCAAATCACAAAGGTTATATACCTAGGCGGGGGTGAGTACCGAGTAAGTGGTGAACTTGAGGGCAATTTGACGGAGGCTCCATTCAATATTCAGCTTTGCAGAAGTTACGAAACTACCAATGGCCACGGAGGTTGTGAGCAGTATTTGGGTGAAGTCACAACCTCAAGTACAGCGTCGTTTGCTTGGTCGGTGGATGTCACTGTCTTCGGGGATAGTGGGGACGAGGGTCGTTACTTCAGTGCTACTGCCACCAACAGCAATGGGGCAACTTCAGAGTTTGGTCCAAACTTCCAAGCTAGCAGTAGCAATCCAGACTATACCCAACAAGATTATCCCATAAGCCTGGTATCCCCAATCGCGAATGTAGAAATTGACGATCCTAGGCCTACACTGGTTTGGCAGCCATCTTTGGACCCAGATCTAATTAATTACGAGATCTATTTCGATGGCCAGTTACAGGCCACTTTGCCAGCAGATAAGACCAATTACAAGATTGCAGGTCCACAGGGACTTGGAGTCCACACTTGGCAAGTGAGAGGCTTAAGAGAGGGT
>CAZLKI010000016.1:11223-20473 GCA_964560035.1 uncultured Synechococcus sp. | reverse complement strand
AAAGCGATCGCTCCACTCACCAGCCAAACTTGCCAACTTGCCCCATGAATAGCCAAAAGCCATCCCAATACTGCATAACCAGAAATCAGTAGGGCAAAGGAAAATCCAGGAATCTTTCTAATAATATCCATAATTTTTAGATCCTTGCACTGTTGAATTTTACCAGTTTGCCAATTTGTTTTGGGTCTTATAAATGCTCCGTGTAAAAGTTAGGTACGCTTTAATTAGGGACGTGAAAAATCTCCAAGCATTTTAACTTCAGTTTCTAAATCAATTGACCATTTTTTAGCTACCTGTTCTTGGACATGGAGAATCAAGCGGGTTACATCAGTGCTGGTGGCATGACCGCAGTTAAGAATAAAGTTGGCATGGAGTTCGGAAACTTGAGCATCACCGATTTTATAGCCCTTTAAGCCCGTATCTTCGATGAGTTTAGCCGCCGCATGGGGATAGGGATTGCGAAATACGCTGCCACAACTGGGGAGATGATAGGGTTGAACTTTGTGTCTGTACTTTAAATATTCACTGGTAGTAGCAGTAATTATCTGGGGATCGAAGCCTGTATTTAATTGCAGAGTTGCTGATGTCACAATGCGATCGCCTATTTGCAAAATGGAAGTCCGATACTTAAACCCTAACTGTTCGGGCATTAGAGTTTCAGATTTACCACTAATCGAGATTGTTTTAATATTGACTAGGCGATCGCTGGCACAACCACCTTGGGCACCTGCATTCATTACAACTAATCCCCCCACTGTCCCCGGAATACCTACCGCCCACTCTAACCCCGACCAACCCCTGGCTGCAACTTGCATTGCCAATCTAGCGACTGGCTCCCCTGCTGCGACTATAACTTGACCTGTTTTTAGATCGAATTCTATTCCCCTCAAGTGCCGAGTACAGATTACTAAACCCGATAATCCGCGATCGCTAATCAGCAAATTACTACCCGCCCCAATAAAAGTAATAGACTCATCTAAACGCTCTGCCCAAGCCAAGCATTCTTCCAAGGCAGCTACAGATTTCGGAGCAGCATACCACTGTGCCAATCCCCCAATTTTCCATGAGGTGAGGGGAGCTAGGGCATAGGAGCTATGGATTTCGACAGTAGTTTTAGCAGTTATCATCATTAGCTAATATCCTTCAAGGCTTGGATAGTGGGGGCAATCACTCGATTCAGATTCCCTGCTCCTAAAAATATGGCTAAATCTCCCGATCTCAGGTTATGGGTTAAAAAAGTTTGCACCGAATCTAAGGAACCTTGAAAATGTACATTAGGATGGTGGGCAGCGATCGCCTGTGTAACCTCTTCACCCGTAATATTTTCAGCATTCCGTTCCCCTGCACCGTAAATATCTGATACGACTACAACATCGGCATCGGTAAATGCTTGGCTGAATTCTATTAAAAACTTCGCACTACGGCTGTAACGATGGGGTTGAAAAATGGCTACAACTCGGTTTGGGGCTTGGTGGCTGGCTTGGAGTTTAGCTGAGGCTAAAGTAGCGCGGATTTCGCTGGGATGATGGGCATAGTCATCAATAAAAATCACACCGTTTTGGGTTCCCTTAAGCTCAAATCTGCGACTGGCTCCAATAAATTGAGGAATTGCCGTTTGAATATCTGTCCAACTTATTCCAGCCCAACGGGCAGCCGCGATCGCCGCTAAGGCATTACTAAGATTATGTTGTCCCAAAATACCCAAGCAAATTTCACCTAACACTTCCCCGCGTTCCAATACTCGTGCCTTGGTGTCATAGCTGCCATACTCAATATCTACAGCTAAATAATCGGCATCACGGTTAAACAAGCTATAGGTAATATCGGCTTTGATGTTACGGGCAGTAGTTTCACAATCGATCGAGATAACAACAACTTGACAACGCTGGGCAAATGCTTGGAATGTAGAAATAACTTGCTCTAGGCTGTGATAGTGGTCGGTATGATCGAGTTCGATATTAGTAATAATGCCCATAGCTGGCGTAAATTTGGTGAGCGAACCATCAGACTCGTCGGCTTCGGCGATTAAATATTTGCCCTTGCCCAATCTGGCGTTACCTTCCCACGCGCTCACTTCCCCCCCTACGATAATGGTCGGGTCTAATCCTGCTTGCAAAAATAAGTAGGCAATAAGGCTGCTAGTTGTAGTTTTACCGTGGGTGCCAGCGATCGCCACACTTTGAAATTGACCGATCAGAGCCGCCAAAATGTCAGAACGATGCCAAATCGGTAAATCTAGGGATTTTGCCAGTTGAAATTCAGGATTCTGTTCGTTAATTGCCGAAGAGCAAACAATTTGAGGCGGATTACTTAGATCGATATTGTCAGCACTATGCCCGTGATAAATCTTGGCACCAAACCCTTGAAGTTGTGCAATCAATTGATTTTGAGCTAAATCTGAACCCGATACTTTATATCCTTGTCTAACGAGAATATGGGCGATCGCCGACATCCCAATCCCGCCAATACCAACAAAGTGAAACGGCTTACCGCTTAAATCAATTGGACTTAGCATTTATTCTCCTCAGACACGCCTAATATCGTGGGCTATCATAGCAAGAATTTTGGATTAGTGCCATTTATCGAGATTAAAATCACAATTAAATCGTAATTCTATAAAATGTGATTAAAACTGATGCATCTAAAAGTAGAAGCTTTAGAAATGAAGTTATGATTAAAATTATTTAGAGCGGCATTACATTAATTGCGTAAAAGTAGATATTAGAAATCAGGTAAAGTTACACGAATCTAGTCTTTGGGTATCAGTTCTAGGAATCGCGCTTGTTATTTTACATCTACAATTACCATTTTTGCTCAGTCCTAATCTTAACTATCTCATACTGCACTTTTTAACTTAGGGTGGGGCTATTTATTTAATTTGGCAAAGGCGTAAAGTTTTATCAATTACCCTTACTGATTTGATTTCCAGCATTATGGGTGCGGGCTTGATTGCTTTGGTATGAGTTCGTAGTTGGTTTGTTTAAGGCAATACTGGTGTCCTATATGAAATTTCGCCCCTATTTTCGGCTGTAGGACTCATTTTGCTTTTGAATGGCATAAAAAGTTTATTACTGTTCAAGCGCGAAGTAGTCATGGTGATAATTTCCGTGATTCCAACTGCCCATCTTATGCCTTACTTGGACTGGACAATTAACTTCAGTCTTATGGCTGCCAAATTTTCGTCTACAATTCTCTACTATGCAGGATTTGATGTAACTCGCCAAGATTTAATAATCTCTCTACCTAAGGGCGAGATCGAAGTATACATAGGCTGTTTGGGCTTGCCTGCGATCGCCCGTACAATCATGGGACAGCCAAAATTATTAATCCTCGATGAGCCGACAGAAGGAATTCAACCATCGATTATTTTGGAGATCGAAACCGCAGTCCGAAATATTGTGGAGATTACAGGGATTTCTATTCTTTTAGTCGAGTAACATCTACATTTTGTTCGTCAGGCTAACTGGTACTATGCCATGCAAAAAGGCGAAATTGTGGCATCAGGAGAGACTAAAGATCTCAGTAACGAAGTCGTCCAGAAGTCCAGAAGTTTCTTGCGGTTTAATCTTTACTGCTTCAGATTTAGTCATTCCGACATTTGGCGATCTACTTCACTTTGTAATTCTCTCACTGTATTTAAAATAGGAGTAAAGCGAAGTCCAAACTGGGTAAATTTATATTCCACCCTTGGCGGCACTTCGGGATATGCGATTCTTTCCAGAATATCAAAATCTACCATCTTGTGCAAACAGGCATTTAATACTTTTGTAGTTAGCCCTTCCAACGATCTCGTAATTGCCCCAGGTCGATCGACACCTGCTTGAATTAAACCTAAAATTCGCATTGACCACTTGCAGCCAACGATATATTCGAGCATTTCGGAAACTGAAGTTTTAGAGTTTGTTGGCATAAATTTTTTGCACAAATATTTTTAAGCTCTATCTCAATTTGTACCAAAAAGTACCTACCTTTCCAAAAAGTACCTACTTTTGTTAATCTTGTGTTCTGTCTATTATGCTCTCGTACAGTTAAACCGAGCTCATAATTATGTATTCAGAATTTAAGCATCAACAGGCACTTTTGATCGGTGGTAGTAGCGGGATTGGACTGGCAACGGCTAAAATTTTGCTCGCTCATGGGGCTAGAGTGACGATTGTAGGACGCAGTTTGGAAAAACTTCAAGCCTCTGTATCTTTTTTGAGTGAGTTTGGCAATCAAAATAATATTCAAACTTGGCAATGTGATATCGGCGATCGCACTCAGGTTTCGCAACTAATTGAACGGATAAAATCTGAACTATCTGAAGTTCGCTATTTGGTCAATTCAGCAGGAACATTTTCCCCTAAATCATTCCTCGACCATCAGGGTGAAGACTACGATCGCTATGCCGATCTAAATCACGGTACATTTTTGATCGCGCAACAGGTATCGCGAAATATGATGGCATCAGGCGGTGTAATTGTAAATATTGGCTCCATGTGGGCTCATCAGGCGATCGCGGCTACTCCCTCATCGGCTTACTCAATGGCAAAAGCAGGGTTACATTCGCTCACGCAGCACTTAGCAATGGAATTAGCGCAGTACAAAATTAGAGTCAATGCGATCGCGCCGGCGGTAGTAGAAACTCCAATTTACGCCTCGTTTATTCAGCCTAATGAGATTCATGAGACTTTACAGGGTTTCAATGGGTTTCATCCGATCGGTAGAGTTGGTCAACCCTATGATGTGGCGGAAACAGTGGCATTTTTGCTGTCAGAGCGTACTAATTGGGTTACTGGAACTGTATGGAATGTTGATGGTGGAGTGATGGCAGGACGTAATTCTTAAGCTTATCGCCCCTGCCTTAATCAGACAATCAAAGTAAATAATCCTAGAAAAAGTCTAGAATAAAAAATATCGCTGGGACATGGGCAATTCTAGTGCTGGTTCGCAGGTAAGCAGTTCTCCATCGGCACGAACTTCATAAGTTTCAGGATCGACTTCCATTCTAGGTAGAGCATCGTTGAGTTTTAAGTCGCGCTTGCTAATAGTTCTAGTCCCTTCCACTCCTAAGATAGTTTTCTGTAATCCAAGATTTTTGGGAACATCTAAGGCGATCGCGGCTTTGGACATAAAAGTTACTGAAGTAGCAAAAACCGAACGACCGTAACTGGCAAACATCGGACGCATGTGCACGGGTTGAGGGGTGGGGATACTAGCATTGGCATCTCCCATTTGCGACCATGCGATCGCTCCACCTTTGATCACCATTTCTGGCTTCACCCCAAAAAAAGCTGGCTTCCACAGACATAAATCGGCAATTTTTCCGACTTCAATTGAACCCACGTATTTGGAAATTCCATGAGTAATCGCGGGATTAATCGTATATTTTGCTATATATCTTCGCACCCGAAAGTTATCCGCAAGAGTATCTTCAGGGAGTCTTCCCCGTTGGACTTTCATCTTGTGAGCGGATTGCCAAGTGCGTAAAATCACCTCTCCCACTCTTCCCATCGCTTGAGAATCTGAGGAAATCATACTAAACGCCCCTAAATCATGGAGAATATCTTCGGCGGCGATCGTTTCTCGGCGAATTCGGGACTCAGCAAAAGCTACATCTTCAGGAATATTAGGATCGAGGTGATGACAGACCATCAACATGTCGAGATGTTCTTCTAAGGTATTGACAGTATAAGGACGAGTGGGATTGGTGGATGATGGTAAAACATTCGCTTCACCGCAGACTTTGATAATATCAGGGGCATGACCGCCGCCCGCTCCTTCGGTGTGATAGGTATGAATAACCCGATTTTTGAATGCGCGAATCGTATCTTCGACAAATCCTCCCTCGTTTAAGGTATCGGTATGAATCGCTACTTGCACATCAAATTCATCGGCAACGGATAAACAAGTATCGATAGATGCTGGGGTAGTTCCCCAATCTTCATGGAGTTTCAATCCCATTACTCCTGCGCATACCTGCTCTCGAATTCCTTCAGGTTTAGAACTATTGCCCTTACCCGTAAATCCGATATTCATGGGAAATGCCTCGGCAGATTGTAACATCCGATGAATATGCCAAGGGCCGGGCGTACAAGTGGTGGCGGAAGTACCTGCAGCAGGACCCGTTCCTCCTCCAATCATAGTCGTGATTCCAGAAGCGATCGCCACTTCAATTTGTTGAGGACAGATAAAATGAATGTGAGTATCAACCGCTCCTGCAGTCAGAATTAAACCTTCTCCTGCAATTACTTCCGTTCCTACGCCAATCACAATATCTATACGATCTTGAATATAAGGATTACCTGCTTTACCGATCGCCCAGATTTTTCCTTCCCTTATACCCACATCAGCTTTAACAATTCCCCACCAATCAAGGATTAAGGCATTAGTAATTACTGTATCAACTGCTCCATCAGCATTAGTAATTGGAGACTGTCCCATCCCATCCCGTATTACCTTACCCCCACCAAACTTGACCTCATCGCCGTAGGTTGTATAGTCGCGCTCGACTTCAATAAACAACTCCGTATCAGCCAAACGCACGCGATCGCCCACAGTAGGTCCGTAGGTTTCGGCGTAGGCACGGCGACTCATGGGATAGCTCATAGAAAATAACCTCTTAATTTAACAATCAGATTTCAATAGCTTTGTCCATTTGCAAACATAGGGATATTAGTTCGCAACTCTTTAGCAATGCTTTTCATGATTTGGAGAACTTTATAAAGCTCATTCTCGCGCCTCATTATAGTAAATTCTTCAGAGAATGAATAGATTCCTTTATTTAATTTGATAAAAATGAAGTTGCTGCCATTAGTTGCAAGTCCATAACAATGATGATTTTTGGGATTGGCAACCATATATGCGAGGGCTTGTGGTATGGCAGGTTCAAGAGAAAACCGCGATCGCTTGGCTTCAATTACTAAAACCCAAAGTTGTTCTTGAATTACAAATACATCAATTTTACCTTTTACAACTATCTCTTTATCGGGAACGGATAAATTAATTGACTGCTCTGCTGTAGTGTGAAATGGAGGGTCGTAAAATCCTGCCATATCTAATAATGGGGATATAACTACCATCTTGACTATCTCTTCTAACATTGGTCGCTTGGAGAGATAAGCAAAGTGGGTTTTAATTCGATCTAGTTGCTTGATTTCTGACTCTTCTAAGTTAGATAAATTCTCCAGCCATTCCTGATAATTTGCCCGATATTCCAAATTAAAATACTGTTCTACATCAATTAAATCAAGTCCTTCTGCCGTGAGTGTCCCTGCAAAATTAGGTGTCATATTATTCCTCTAGTTTCCCTTCAATTAGAGCGTTAAAACCATAGATTTCTCTACTGCCAGCATAGCCGACTAATACAACTTCTTTAGTATCTCCAGGTTCAAACCTTACAGCAGTTCCAGCAGGAATATTTAATCGCATTCCTTTAGTAATTTCTCGGTCAAATATTAGTGCTTGATTTACTTCATAAAAATGGAAATGGGAACCAATTTGAATAGGGCGATCGCCACTATTTGCAACGGATAAAGCGATCGTAGGCTTACCTTCATTTAGAATAATCTCGCCATCAACAGTAATAATCTCACCAGGAATCATAAATACTCCATTAAATATTCTAAATAACTAACGAATGGGCTGATGAACTGTAACTAGCTTGGTACCATCTGGAAATGTGGCTTCTACTTGAACTTCGGCAATCATTTCAGGAATACCATCCATCACATCGGATTGGTGCAACAACATGGCTCCCGTACTCATTAATTCTGAAACCGTCTTTCCTTCTCTCGCGCCTTCTAAAATTGCTGCTGTAATGTAAGCTACAGATTCAGGATAATTCAATTTCAGTCCTTTAGCTTTACGGCGTTCGGCGAGGAGAGCGGCTGTGAAGATGAGTAATTTATCTTTCTCTTGGGGAGTGAGATGCATTTAGTTATCCAAAATTTATAGTTTTTTAAATCTAGTTTTCTAAATCTTTCCACAAATCGTAAAACAAGTTTACCTTAGTGTCAAACTATATCCGCCAGACCCTGGGAATACACACAGGGCGATCGCAATATTTTTTTCTTAAAACACCCCAAATCATTATAAATAATTGACGAGCGATCGCTGTTGAATTTCCCCGATAGCGAACTATCATTCCTTTCTCTAATCGGGTTATACCTATTTCTTCACTAGCCTCACTAGAATTAATTGCACTCATAGATTCAGTCAAAATAGAACGTAAATCTTCCATTATTTGAGAATCAATTTCTAATCCGATCAACCAAAATGTGCCGATAACTGACTTTCCTGCCAAGGCATTTGGACTGTGAAGGTTAGTTTGATTTCCCTCAAGATATTGTCGATCGATCCATAATGGGATGCTATTTTGCCAAACTTCGGTACGCGATCGCCATTGTCCCCGATCGAATACTTCCCCCCTCGCACTCCGTCCAAACCGATAGATATCCCATCCGTAGCAGAGAGCATTTTGTTCTAATTCAATATAGAGCGATTGATAATACTGAGAATCCCTAAATAAAATTGTCTCTTGGGGAAACCATTCTAAAATACTCCCTCGTGCCTGACGAATTGAAGTTATATACCGAGCCGAGCGATCCAAGCAGCGATAAACTTTTCCAGCATTTGCAGTCGTAAAAAGTACATTGGTTTGAGGTTTTAAGATTAGATCTGTATTTAGGCGATCGCCGCCCACCATACCACCTGCCGTATTTAGCAAAATACTATGAATGCAAGAATCTCCTTCGGGATAAAAAGGCTTTTGAACTCTCAAAGGGGCAACAGACATTGATTTTTCTATCCATGTTTTTCCATCTTTATAATCAAAGGTCATTTGTAAGTTCCCCTGCCAGTTATTCATCCACTTATCCATCTAATTATCTATGAGTTATCTATAAGTAAAACTAACTGCGAAATAACCGACTGTACTGAGTTTCATGCTGCATACTCGCAAGCGATAATCCGATACTACAACATTCCAGATCTTCATCTTTTAGTTCCAAAATTTCACTCACAATATCATTAATCCGATCTTGAAATTGCCAAGTAACTATTTGTGCCTGAGTTTGACCGAGTGGAATAGTTCTTAAACCCGCACTAATTAAATTTGTGAGCCAGCTAAATAAATAAACCTGCAATGCCTCCTGCACGGGAATCTGCCAAGATACGGCTGTTAATCCCAAGGCTGTGACAAAGTTACACTGGGAGTTAGATTGGGAGTTAAATTGAGTATTAAAAGTGAATTCCTGAAATAGATTATTAG
>CAZLKI010000016.1:0-11123 GCA_964560035.1 uncultured Synechococcus sp. | reverse complement strand
TTAGATTGGGAGTTAAATTGAGTATTAAAAGTGAATTCCTGAAATAGATTATTAGAAGAAATTTGACACAATAAAGTATAGAGAGAAAAACCCATTTGCCAGCTTTGATTTCGTAATTCTTCAGTTTCTCTTTGAGCCGAAAGCCAAGCATTCCAATAACCTACTTGTTTGACATCTTCAGCTAAAAAACTTTGATAAATTCGGACTAAAACCGCTCCATCTATGCGAATCGAGCCATTGACTAACTCGCGATCGAGCCATAGTTTTAGAGTTGTCATATCAGTAATAACGCCCCGTTCGCACAACCATTCAATTCCTTCAGAATAGCTATAAGCTCCCACAGGTAGAGATGGACTGGCTAACTGTAAAATCCGTAACAATTTATTACTCATGAGTTTATTAGTCATGAGTGACTGTGATATGCCCCTGCTTCGGGATAAAAAGGAATGATTTCTTCTGAAATAACTAATCCTATCTGCTCTAGCATATCTTTAAGCACTGGATCGGGTTGAAATCGCAGCCAATTAGTTGTAATCTCCACAGGTACATGGCGGTTTCCTAAATGATAAGCCGATCGCAATAAAAGTGAAAAGTCTGAAGCAATTGCAGTCATCACAGGTTCGGGTTTGGCAGAAATTCGTACGATCTGGGCAGTCTCTTCAATTAAAAGGATATCTCCATCCTGCAAAACTTTACCTCTAGCTTCGCTACCAAATAGCTGTAATCTAATCTCTATATCTTCAGTCATAAAAGAAATAATACTTTTTCTACGCTCATCGGAAGTTAAAGAGATGTTATAGATAATTGGAGAATCGTGGGAGCGGTCGTGAATAAGGCGAGCAGAAAATATTGATACTTGCGTAGATACTTGCGAATTAGATATTTGTGAATAAGGTGTGTTAACCACTACTTTTAATTTGATAGTATTTGGATAAGCTCAATATTACTAGAAATTAACTAGATATTAACCAGAAATTAAACCTATCATATTTTATCTTATATTTTTATGGGAACTCTTCGGATTGGGATTGCAGGTCCTGTGGGATCGGGAAAAACAGCATTAATAGATGTCCTCTGTAAGGCTCTGCGTGATGATTTCAGTATTGCTGTGGTCACAAACGATATCTATACAAAAGAAGATGCTCAATTTCTCACGCGATCGCAAGCCTTAGAAAGCTCAAGGATTATGGGTGTGGAAACTGGAGGATGTCCCCATACTGCCATTCGCGAAGATGCTTCAATCAATCTAGCGGCTGTGGCATTATTAGAAAAGAAGTTTGAAGGACTGGATTTAGTTTTTGTGGAAAGCGGGGGAGACAATCTAGCGGCTACTTTTAGTCCCGAATTAGTGGATTTAACGATTTATGTGATCGATGTGGCGGCTGGAGATAAAATTCCCCGTAAAGGAGGACCGGGCATTACTAAATCCGATCTTTTAGTGATCAATAAAATCGATCTTGCGCCTTATGTTGGGGCTTCTTTAGAAGTGATGGAAGTCGATACGAAGAGAATGCGAGGAGTAAAGCCCTTTATATTCACCAATCTCAAAACTAAAGTAGGTCTCACAGAAGTGATTAATTTTATTTCGCTTAATTTGAAACCTAAAATATCTCAATATTGAGAATAAATAATTGCTTCCTTTAATCCTTCTAGGGTAAATTCTGTTGCTTCAATATCGACTCTGCCTAAAAGTTCTCTACAGGTATTTGAGGTCTGAGTACCAATAGAAGCAATTTGCACTGATGAGAGCCAAAGCATCCATACTTCAGGCGATTCGATCTGAGCTAGTAATTGATGGAAATATTTAACGGTTTTAGAACTAGCAAAGGTGAGAATATCTATTTGGTGATTTTGCAGCGATCGCAGTGCTAATTCATCTATCTCTTTAGGACAACCAGACTCATAAGCAGGAACGGCATTAACTTTTGCCCCTTTTTGTTCTAACTCGGAAATTAAAACTTCTCTACCACCAGATTGAACGCGGGGAAATAAGATCTTTAAGCCTTTGCAATCTGGAAAACTGGCGGCTAGAGCGTCGGCAATAAAATCAGGCGGGATTAGATCGGGGATAATACCTTGTTGAGATAAAGATTCGGCAGTTTTACGACCAACTACGGCAATTTTCAGCTTAGATAAACTCCGACTATCGAGATTATGAGTATGAAGACGTTGAAAGAAGGACTCTACCGCATTTGCTGAAGTTAATATTAACCAGTTATAATCTTGAAGTTGAGCGATCGCCCGATCTAATAATTCCCAACTATCAGGGGGTAAAATTTCTAAAGTGGGCATCTCAATTACTTCTGCTCCCACATTTTCTAAAAGTTGCCTAAATTGGCTAGATTGACCTATAGCTCTGGTTACTAAGATTCTCTTTCCTGCTAAAGGTTTTCTTTTAATCGGTTTATATATCCATTCATGATACTTAACTACATCGCCAACGACAATAACTGCAGGAGAAAGCTGAGTTGGGATTTTTAGTTGAATATCCCCCAGAGTTCCCGTCCAGATTTGCTGATTAGGTCTACCTGCCCATTGGATAATAGCGATCGCAGTCTCCCCATTTTTATATATCTCGATCTTTTTAAGTAAATTAGCTAAATTAGCAGTTCCCATCAGGATCACCAAAGTCGGCATCTGCCCCAATCCCTCCCACGGCAATATTTCTAGATCGTGACCAGTTAATACGGTAAAGCAAGGACTTAAATCTGAATCTGTAACTGGAATTCCTGCCAGCATTGGAGCCGCGATCGCTGAAGAAATCCCCGCAATAATCTCAAATTCGCAATTAGCCGCATGAAGGGCAGTAACTTCGGAAACCGTGCGCCCAAAAATCATCGGATCGCCACTTTTAAGCCTGACAACTTGCCGATCTCTCTGATATTCCTCTATTAAGATTTGATTAATTTCTGATTGAGTAATAGATTCTTGCCCACCGCGTTTGCCGACATTTATCAGTTTGCAGGTTTTAGGAACTAGCTCTAGTAGCTTTGTATCGGCAAGGGCATCATAAATAAGTACTTCCGCCTGAGTCAAAATGGCATGAGCTTTCAGCGTCAGATACTCAACTCCACCAATCCCCGCTCCTACAATAAAAACTTTTCCCATCTCAGTTTACTTTCAATTCATTTCTCAATTTATTCTCAGTTTATCTTCAATTTTCGGTTAATTTTAGTTCGTCTAGGTTCCATAATGCTCCGCCAATGGGAGAAAACCTTACACCCTGAATGCGATCGCGCACAGCCGAAAGAGATAGAGGTGTAACTAAATGAATTAGAGGTAATTGCTCTTGAACTAACTGTTGAAACTGGGCGTAGACTACTTTACGCTCCTCCTCATTAGTCTGTTGGGAAGCAACTATCATTAAGTCTTCAATTTGCTTTTCCCACTCTGCTACCTTATATCCGGGGATGGGAGGTTCTCCTTTATTTGCACCTTTATTAAACATATGGAGATTGCCTGTAGTCGACCACAGATTGATACTACCGTGGGGTTCAATTCCACCCGTAAAGCCTAAAATAATTGCGTCCCATTGTTTAGAACTATCAAGTTTATCAATCAGAATATTAAAATCAATCCCTGTAAAATCTACTGCAATCCCAATTTTCTCAAGATCGTTCTTAATTTGCGATCCTACCTGTCCCCGTACTGGATTGCTGCCTGCATTTGTGAGTAAGGTAAACCGAACTAGATTTCCTTTATTATCTAAGAGTTGGTTTTGAGTATTATAGCGATACCCTGCATCCGTCAGAATCTGCTTCGCTTTTTCGGGATTATATTCATATACTTTTAAGCCTTGTTTGGGTGAGAGATAGTAAGGGCTGGGTACAGAAATCGGCGAATTTTGTTCTTCTCCTAATCCTACATAGAGGTTTGTCACCATCGTTTGACGGTCTATGGCATGGGCGATCGCCCGACGGAAGTTAACATCATTAAACCACTTAGACTTAACTGGATCGACAAAGGGTTGATTGGTTTTAGCGTCTCGCCCCTGATTGAGATTAAACATCACAAAAAGCTGACCCGTAGAAGCTCCACCATTATAGATTTTAAACTTGTCTCGTTTTTCTGAGGATTTTAATAACTGGAAATCCTTCACTCTGGAACCAAGGCTAAAAATATCTAATTCCCTCGATCTAAATTTTAATAGAGCAGTATCGGAAGAATCCAAAATTTGTAGGACTACATTTTTAATGAAAGGCTGTGGCTGATTCCAGTAATTGGGATTACGCTTATAGATAAATCTCTCACCCACACGATACTCTGAAAACATATAAGAACCACTACCTACAATTTGATTTGGAGGAGTTTTAATCGACCATGTTTCTAAAAATTTAAGCTTTCCCGCCTTATCGGTTTCTTCGATCGTTGACTCTAATATATGTTTGGGTAAAATCCCCGTTCCACCCATATAGCGCACAAAGGGAGCAAAGGGTTCGGCAGTGGTAAATTTTATCCTACGTTCATCTAACTTTTGTAACTTGGGAAGTTCTTGCTTTTTACCAACTCTAAGTACATCTCTACTGCTAGTAGGTATCCTTTCATCGAAGATTAAGTTGAAAGTGAAGACTACATCATCGACTGTTAAAGGCTGACCATCAGACCATTTAAGATTCTCGCGCATCGTAAAAGTTACTTCTAAACCGTTCGGCGCAACTTGCCATGATTCTGCTAGTTCGGGCTCTAATTTTGCGGTTAATCCGTTACTTCTAAGTAAACTATTAAAAACATAACCCAATACTTCTCCACTACCAGCATCAGTTACTAAAAGGGGATTTAGAGTTTTAGGATCGGAAATAATAAAATCTACAAGGCGATCGCTGCGGCTAATCTTAGGACTCACCAGAGAGTTAACAAGTGGGGATGTACACCCAATAATAAAAATCGCACAAACTGCCGTCATTATTAGTAAAAGTCCGATCTGGAATTGTTTACTTGTTTGGCGTTGACGGTACTTACTCATGACTAATATTTAACAAATTCTTTAAACAATTCTTTGACTAAATACGAACCAATAAAACTACAGCGTGGGCAGCAATACTTTCCTTTTGTCCCATAGAGTCTAAACCCTCATTGGTAGTCGCTTTAACGCTAACTTGGCTAGTTTCTAATTCTAAGGCTTGAGCGAGGCGATCGCACATAGATTTAATAAAAGGCTTGAGTTTTGGAGCTTCCGCAATAATTACCGAATCAATATTACCGATCTGCCAGCCTCGATCTTTAATTAACTGATTTACGGATTGTAATAACTTGATGCTATCTGCACCTGCCCATTTAGGATCGGTAGGCGGAAAATAATATCCGATATCACCTAATGCCAATCCGCCCAACATGGCATCCATAATCGTATGAGTTAAAACATCAGCATCACTATGACCCAATAAACCTTTTTCGTATGGAATATTAACACCACCTAGAATTAGTTGGCGATCGAGTACCAAACGGTGAATATCATACCCATTACCAATGCGAATATTCATGAGCAGATTAAAAAAATATTTAGTTTTTAGTATTGCATATTTCTTATATCTCAAAATTGGATTTGCGATCTGTTAGTTATTTCGCGATCGCTTAAACTATTCTTAAACCATTCACGATCTAACCGATAGCTTGAGATTATGACTGCAACTTCATCCACAATTCCCCTGCTTGAAAATGGCGATCGGCTGACTCGTCATGAATTTGAACGGCGTTATACTGCCATGCCTGCTGAAAAAAATGGAAATCAAAAAGCTGAATTAATCGAAGGAATTGTATATATGGCATCACCGTTACGTTTTGAATCTCATGCCAAACCTCATGGCAGTTTGGTAGCTTGGCTATCGATATATTCAGTTTCTATAATCGGTAAATTAAACGTGCAATTAGGGATTGAACCAACAGTCCGCCTCGATCTTAAAAATGAACCTCAACCCGATGCCGTGCTCTTTATTCCCAATCGAGGAGCAAGTATTACTGAGGATGACTATATTGCAGGTGCCCCCGAACTGGTTGTCGAAATTGCTGCTAGTAGCGTGTCTATCGATCTTCATCAAAAGAAAGAAGCATATCGCCGCAATGGGGTACAAGAATACATCGTGTGGCGAACTTTGGAGCGACAAATAGATTGGTTTAGTCTCCAGAATGAAGAGTATATAAGGCTGGAACCCGATGACAGGGGGATTATTCGCAGTCAGGTATTTTCAGGATTATGGTTGGCAGTTGAAGCAATGCTGTCAGGAGAAATGATCGAGGTTTTATCAGTTTTACAATTAGGATTAAATTCGCCAATCTATCCAAACTTCGATAAATGAGAATATCTACTTAAAAGCTTGATCTAGTTACGCAAATATGTTAGGTTTCGCTACGCTAATTGTTTTAAGTTGGTACCAAATGCGGTTTGAATCTGCCGAATATTTTCCTGATAGCCACCAACAAGAGCTAGAGCTCTATTTACTTGAGTCTGCAGTAATCAACCAAGAACAATTAAAGCTTGCTAAAAAGTTGCAAGTTCGTCAAGAAGGTCCATTATTGATGATTTTGCTCCAACTTAGCTTTATTGATGTCAATCAGTTCAGTGGGCTGATAGACTGGATTCCTAAGTCAAGAATTGATAACTAATCATAATGGGTAATACTTTTGGGCATTTATTTCGGATTACTACTTACGGAGAGTCTCATGGTGGCGGTGTCGGCGTAATTATTGATGGCTGTCCCCCCCGTCTGGAAATTAGTGAAGCTGAAATTCAAATCGAACTCGATCGCCGTAAACCCGGTCAAAGCAAAATCACCACACCCCGCAAGGAAGACGATCGCTGTGAAATCCTCTCTGGTGTATTTGAAGGTAAAACCCTTGGTACGCCGATTTCAATTATGGTGCGAAATAAAGATGCTCGCAGTCAAGATTATAACGAGATGGCAGAAAAATTCCGTCCTTCCCATGCTGATGCTACTTATCAGGCAAAATATGGCATTCGTAACTATCAAGGTGGTGGACGCAGTTCTGCCCGTGAAACCATTGGTAGAGTTGCTGCTGGGGCGATCGCTAAAAAAATTCTAAAGCAGTTCGCAAATGTCGAGATTATTGCCTACGTTACCCAAATCAAAGATTTAATCGCTATAACTAATTCCGATACTGTGACCATGACTGAGGTGGAAAGTAATATCGTGCGCTGTCCCGATCCAATTGTTGCCGAAAAAATGATCGAACTGATTGAGGCAATGCGGCGTGAAGGAAATTCTGTTGGTGGCATTGTGGAATGTGTTGCCCGTAATGTCCCTGTGGGCTTGGGAGAGCCAGTATTTGATAAGTTAGAAGCAGATTTAGCTAAAGCAATTATGTCTTTACCTGCAACTAAAGGGTTTGAGATTGGCTCTGGGTTTAGTGGCATTCAGCTAACTGGTAAAGAACATAACGATGAATTTTATCGGGCAGGCGATCGCACTCGTACTGTTACCAATCGGTCGGGAGGCATCCAAGGTGGAATTTCTAATGGCGAAAATATTATCCTCCGTGCTGCCTTTAAACCTACGGCGACAATTATGCAAGAGCAAAAAACTGTGAATACTAGCGGCGAAGAAACAACTTTAACTGCTATAGGTCGTCACGATCCCTGTGTCTTACCCCGTGCGGTACCTATGGTCGAGGCAATGGTGGCTTTAGTCTTATGCGATCATTGGCTGCGAAACCGGGCGATCGCGATCTAATTAATTTCTGTATCAGGAGTGGGAGTGGTTGGTGATTCCCAAGCGGATTCAATTACCGATGTAAAAGGTTCAATTGGCGGAATAATGCTTTCTTCTTCTATAATTTCTTCTATAACTTCGGGCAATTCTTCTCCTAATTTCTCCACATCTAACTTAGTTACTTTAGTTTTATCGGCGATCGCCTCACTAATTTCTGATTTCACTTGTAATTTAATTTCTGAGAGAATTTGAACATCACTAATAAACGGTTCGGTAAATGCGGAAACTTCTGGGTTATTTACAATTTCAATATTCTCTGAGACTTTAGGCAATTCGGTCTGAGTTTCGCCTAATCCTGAGGCTTCGGAATCCTTAATTAGTTGGGAAGTTTGCGCGCTGCTCGCGCGATCCTTAGTAATTTCTGGATCGATTTTGGCAGAGGGCTTGACGGGATCTGGTAACTCGAGATCTGGTGACTGAGGGTTACTTTTTGAAAAATCTTTAGATAAATCTCTAGACAAATCTCTAGATAAATCTCTTTGGAAATCTAGAAGTTTGGGCGATCGCTTACCGAAGGAAGTAAAAGCAGTTATATTTTTGGGCAGATTTTCTATAGGCGTTAATTTATCCAAGTCAGACTCAGATCGTAAAAGCACTCTAATTGCCACTGCCCCTGCTTGCAAGAGTAAATTACTAATTAAGAAAAATACCAACGACCAGATAATGCCTAATATCCTCAAACCCCTAGGAAATGGCAAAACACCAGTAACTAAGGGCGCGTCTATATACATTTGATAAAAAATCGTATATGTAATAACACCAATGGCGATCGCGATTAAACCCGTCTTAAAATTCTTAACTACTGCTAAAATCCGCCGTTCGTTATCATCGGTTAACTCTAAAGGCTTGGCATACAGCCACAAACTAAAAGGAGATAACGGTTTCCACCACTGCAAAATAACTGGTAAAGCGATCGGGGGTAAGCCGATAACTGAAATTTCAAACCACTCAGGCAATACAGGATCGCCTACACCCAAACCGACCATTCCTAAAATAAAAGTCAACGGTACGGCTGCTAATAGCGCAATATGAAACCACAGAAACGGTTCTGATTTTTGGTATTTTGAGGTTGCCAGTGAACTTATCTGTGAACTTGTTAGTGAATTTACAGGAGAACTATCGCCTAAGTTTTGTTGAGCCATTTAGGTAATCCAAACGTATAATTTTAAGTTACCACGGGGGGAGCCTACACATGCCTGAAATTAAACCATCAATATCTCAGCACTATCACGATCGCACTAAATACGATCCTCAAACTATCAACGCTAAAGGAAAAGCTTTAGATTGGGACCTACAGCCTTTAAATTATAAAACTTATCAAGTGGGGAAAGTTTACGATTTAAAGATGTATCTGACCGAAGATGCTCCCCATGATTTTATCGCGCAAAAATGGCAAAGGCTCTCGCGGTTATTACTTTGCAGCTATGGATTAACGGCTAGAATTCGCACATCGGGCGGGGATATGTATCTGCGGGCGGCTCCATCTGCGGGCGGACTTTATCCAGCTGAGGTTTATATTATTGCTAAGCATAACAACTCCTCATTTTTACCAGCAGGCATTTATAACTATCAGGCTCAAACTCATTCTCTAGTCCATTTTTGGGAATCAAATCAGGTTTGGGATAATTTGCAAGTTGCTTGTTTTTCCCATCCTGTTTTTAGAATTACCGACTTAGCGATCGCCACCACGGCAGTATTTAATCGGTCGGCTTGGCGGTATCAAGATCGGGCTTATCGGCGCATTTTTTTAGACACGGGACATCTGTTGGGCAATATTGAATTAGCGGGGGCAATTAATGATTTTCGTCCGTACCTCGTGGGTGGCTTTGACGATCGAGCAGTTAACGATTTGTTGTATTTAGATTCCGATCGAGAAGGGGCGATCGCCATTATTCCACTCCTAGACTTGAGAATTGATTTAGGCGGAGATTTAGGAGATTCAACCCTACCGATTAATTCTTTAGAAATCGCCGAACTTTTACCCGCAGTCGCGACCGCCTTACCTTCACCTATAAATAATGATTATCCAAAGATTGCCGATGGCGAACTATTAGCTTATCTTCATCAAGCTTCTCAAATTAACACTGAAGTCTTAGCAGCCAGTTTAGATCTGAGTTTGGTTAGTACGTCCAAACCCGATAGTAACTTAACAAATAGTGGAGAAGATAAGTATAATTTTCCCTTTTGTACCAAGGTTTCGACCGTTATAACTCCTCTAAATTGGGGGCAAGAAACTGAAGATTTAGAAAGTACGATCCTTAAGCGCCGTTCCACTCGTGCTTTTACAGGAGAGGCTTTGAGCTTAGGACAATTAAAGTCTATTTTGGATTTTGTCTATCAACCCGCTCACTATGCGGATCGAGGTTTAGATGGCGATCCCGATTATTTTGACCTGAGCTTAATTGAAACTTTTATTGCCGTGACTGCGGTGACTGGGTTAGAAGAAGGTTGCTATTACTATGCCCCTTTAGCTGAAGAACTGCGTCAAATCCGATTTAAAAATTTCCGCAAAGAATTACATTATCTCTGTTTGGGACAAGAATTGGGTCGAGATGCCAGTGTCGTGATTTTTCACACTGCCGATCTTAAATCATCCGTACAAAAGTATGGCGATCGCTCCTATCGTTATCTCCACATGGATGCAGGACATTTGGGACAAAGATTAAATCTCGCCGCAATTCAGTTGGGCTTAGGAGTGAGCGGTATTGCAGGATTTTTTGACGACCAAGTGAATGAAGTTTTGGGCATTCCCACGGATGAAGCAGTTCTATATATCACGACTCTGGGTTATCCCAATTAAAATTCCATAACATATCGCTTAGGGATGGGCGGGAAAATAAAGTACCACATATTGTAGAAATAAGTGCGATTCGTTCAGTGTGAATCACGGTAATCGATCCGTACATAACCACTGGAGCTAGAGACTCTAGACTATAGCTTAACTGACCAGATAATATAGGTACAAGCCCTATCGTCTAAACTCAAGACTGATTCATTCCTTATCTGCCCACAGTGACCAAGCTCGTTACTTGGAGGCTGAAGCTGGGAACAGGGCACAATCAGACACCTAAATGCTGATGACACTGGTGCTAAGAGGGAGTCCCCATGATGAAACAGAGCCTAGAAAAGCAACCTACACAAAGGCAGACGCAAGCAATAAAATCTGACCTCGCCAGAGATTTGTATCCCGCCGCATGTTTGTTTGATAGCGGCAAGAGTAAGAGGTTCTGGCGGTTGAATTGGCTACATCTAATGGGATATATTAATCGTCTGGACGGAACGAATAAAAACGTGTTTAAGGGACGAGGGGACAAATAAAATACCAGTTACTATAGAGAATATAGGTAACAACTCAGGTCAAAAAGAATTCAGACAAAAAGAGGATCATTGCGAAAGATA
>CAZLKI010000015.1:8721-20600 GCA_964560035.1 uncultured Synechococcus sp. | reverse complement strand
ATCGCCGATAAAAGGAACAGCACCATATCTACCTTGAATATAATCACTTTCAAAGGAAGCATCATTCCTAATTTTGTATTCGGCAAGTGAATAAAGATGCGTAGCACCAAATTTATCTTTTTCGGCAAACCATATCTGATCTCTTCGGAAAAACTTATGACTAAGGATATTTGTATCATGGGTCATAAATATCAACTGGGCATTGTGAGGATTTGTTTGATTGGAGTTAAATAAACTAATAATTTCACGAGTAATCAGTGGGTGCAATCTCGCATCTAATTCATCAATCACTAAGATTCTGCCATTTTCTAAAGTGTCAACGAGTGGTCCTGCCATAGCAAATAGTTTTTGAGTGCCTTCAGACTCATGTTCATCCATTTCAAATGTTTCTATAGATATCTGTTGACCTTCCGCATTATATTTTCTATGGATTGTTCCTATAGAAATTCCGCTGGTATTACCATCACGTAAGATCCTATCTCTAATTTCTTTTGGTAGATCTTTTGGTATTGTTTCTTCCGTCAACTCAATTTCACTAATTTCTAGTTCATCTATACCTAAATCTAGTTTCTTGATCAGTTCAAAAATTTGATCACGATTTTTATTATTGTTTAAACAGTGAATAGTATATCTACCCATAGCTCCATCATCCAATCCTGATACTACATTCAAATTTTTTAACCAGATTAAAATTTGTTTAGCAATCTCGATATTAAACTGAGCCGCTACAGAGAGAAAGAGAGCATTATCCCTAACATTATTTTTAAATTTGCTACCACCCTTAAAGGCTGGCTTTGAATCAATAATATTTTTTTCTCTTTGAAATAGCGTTACTTCTCTAATTGTTGGAACATAAAATAACCATTCAGAAATAACTTCCTTCTTATTAACCTCAAATCCGTATCTATGGACTTTGCCATCCATCAAAAACACAATTTCAAAAAAAGATGGCTTTGATTCGGTTTCTGTACTCAATCGAAAACTCTCAATGGGGATTTCTTCGGTTGCTTGACCCTCTTTTGAAGAATTTAAAATTAAAGATTTCATAAACAGCAATGCCTTACCAAGATTACTTTTTCCACTAGCGTTAGCTCCATAAATTGCCGCGCTTTTTAACAACTTTAAGCGGTCATCAGCTTGGAAAGTATTCTGCTCATCTAGCTTTTTATCTTTAGCAGAAATCTTTGCCGCTACCATGCTAAAGGTAACGGTCTCCTTAAATGATCTATAATTACCAACACTAAATTCGATAAGCATAATTGACTCAAGGCTTCTTAAAAGTAATTATTTGTGAAAAGGTCGCAATTTTATAGATTATAACTCCAAGTTTAACCTTGTATAAATTATTAGGCATGGTCTTTAGCTAAACTTTAATCTCAAAAACAAAAAACCCAATGTAGATTTATATCTCTACATTGGGCTATTAAATTAATTAAAGAGGATTTTACTCTACACCCTCAATCCGATCTTCTAGTTCTTGGTAAAGATCCTTAAGCATTTCTAGGTTTCGATCGCTGGTTTCCCAGTAGCCTCTACCATTCACTTCTAATAGAGTTCCGACAATCTTACGGAAAGAGTGAGGATTCATATTCTTGAGGCGATCGCGCATTTCGGCATCTTTAACATAGACATCATTCACATCTTCGTAGACCCAGTTATCTACCGCACCCGCCGTTGCCGACCAGCCCATAGTATTCACAAGGCGTTTGGAGATTTCGCGTACACCTTCGTAACCGTGATTTAGCATTCCTTCGTACCACTTGGGATTAAGCAGTTTAGTTCGGGAATCTAGTCGTACGGTTTCGGATAGAGTCCGAACTTGAGCATTTGCTGTGGTGGTATCTGCCATATAAGCACTGGGCTTTTTACCATCCTTGCGAAGACTGGCGACTAGCTTGGTGGGGTCAGAATCAAAGTAGTGCGAAACATCGGTGAGACTAATTTCCGAAGAATCTAGATTTTGGAAAGTTACATCTACAGACTTGAGTGCCGCTTCATAGATTTGGCGTTGCTGTGTGTTATTAACTTCTGAACCAAAAGCAAAGGATTTGCGAGAGAGATACATTTGTTGCAACTCATCTTCGCTTTCCCATGTACTATTTTCTACTGCCAAATTGACATTAGATGAGTAAGATCCAGAGGCATTACTGAATACTCTAGTTGCAGCTTGACGGGTGCTAATTCCTAACTCTTCAGCTTGGGCGATCGCGTGTTTGCGGACAAAATTCATCTCTAAGGGTTCATCGGCTTCGGCTGCCATTCTGACGGCGCGATCTAGTAAATCCATTTGATTGATAAATAAATCGCGAAATACTCCTGAGCAATTCACAACCACATCAATGCGCGGACGACCGAGTTCTTCTAGAGATACTAATTCTAATCTGTTCACACGTCCTAAAGCATCAGGAAGTGGCTTTACACCTACCATCCATAGGACTTGAGCTAAGGATTCTCCATAGGTTTTGATATTATCCGTTCCCCACAATACTAGAGCGATCGTTTCGGGATAGTTCCCATTATTATCGGCTTTTTGGCGTTCTAATAATCTATTAACTACGACTTGAGCCGCTTGTACTGCCGCACTGGTCGGGATCGATTGAGGATCTAAAGCGTGCATATTTTTACCTGTAGGCAACACGTTAGGATTCCGAATCGGATCGCCGCCCGGACTAGGCAGAATATATTCACCCTCTAATGCCTTGATTAATCCTCCCAATTCATTATCAGCGATGATTTGCTTTAAGCAGAATTCTAAGAATTCAAAGAGAGGTTTGATTTCATCTTTATTAACTTTTTCGTACCCAGATGCTCTAAGCGATTCAAGCCAAGGTTCCACTTTACCCATATTGAAAAAGTTCAGAACTGAGAGTTTGGAAATACGTCCATCTACATCAGACTTAGCTTTTACTAGCGCGCCGACTGCTTTATTCGTTGCAGATTTCATCGAAGCTAGAAGTTCAACATCAGCATAGTTTCCTCGATCGCTGGATTTATAGATTTGCTCTAAATCTCGACCAATGCTTTCGCCAATAATTCTTAGTAGAGACTTTACATTTTCTTCGGGGCGATCGAAGCTGGCAATACTGGAGAGAACATCAGTAATGTCTTCGAGTTTGGGAGCTTCGCCGACAACATGGAGTCCACAAGGTAAGACGCGAGATTCGACCTCCATCAGCTTGTTATAGACTTGTCCGATAATATTATCCCGTTCCTCTAAGCTCATATCCTTGGCATCAAGATTTCCTAATACCACATCTTGATCGAGATTAACTAATTTCACTTTATCCATAATTGTATTAACGATGGATACGCCGCGATTACCTTGACGCAGTTCTTTATAGGAACCAATTAATTCGCTTAGTTCTTTTAATCCCCGGTGCAATCCTGCATTTTCTGGAGCGGGCGTGAGATAGCTGATCGTAGTTGCATATCCTCTGCGCTTGGCGATCGTGGCTTCGGAAGGATTATTAACCGCATAGTAGTAGATATTCGGTAAAGCTCCAATTAAATTATCTGGATAACATTCACCTGATAATCCAATTTGCTTGCCGGGCATAAATTCTAGCGATCCATGCGTACCAAAGTGTAAAACTGCATCAGCTTTCCAAATTTGATTGAGATAAGTATAGTAAGCCGCAAAACCGTGGTGAGGCGAAGCCGATTTACTAAATAATAACCGCATCGGATCGCCTTCATATCCAAAAGTTGGCTGTACGCCGACAAAGACATTTCCGTAATGCTTACCATAGACTAAGAGGCTCTGTCCATCAGAGTTTAGGTTCCCCGGAGGTGCGCCCCATTGTTCGGTAATGCGATCGCAGTAGGGAGTATTCTCTTCATAATCTCTAACTGATAACTTCGCGGCAATATTTAACTCAGGGCTACCTGCGATCGCATTGGGATTATGAAGAATATCTTGCATGAGCGCATTGGCATCGGCGGGAATATCTTGAACATCATAACCATTACTAGCTAAAGCTTTGATGACTTTATGAATGGAGGCAAACACATCTAAATAGGCTGCCGTTCCAATGTTGCCTTTATCTGGCGGAAAACTAAATATTGTAATGGCAATCTTCTTATCCAATCTGGGTTTGCGGCGCAAAGTTCCCCACTTAATCGCACGATTGGCAATCATTTCAACTCGGTCACTCAAGGCGATCGCTCGACCAGTCATCTCATCTCGACCAGACATCACAATCGGGTCCATAGCTCCATCTAGTTCGGGTAAAGCCACTTGCAGAGCCACTTGGATGGGATGCAGACCCAGATCGCTATCTTGCCATTCTTCCGTAGTTTGGAATACGAGCGGTAATGCCACCATGTAAGGACGGTTCAGTTTTTCTAATGCTTCTATGGCTTTAGGATGATCTTGACGAGCAGGACCTCCAACCAATGCGAATCCTGTCAGCGAGACTACACTATCGACTAAGCATTTACGATCTTTACTGTAGAAATAAGCATCTACTGGTTTAGAAAAATCCAATCCGCCTGCAAATACAGGAATGACTTTGGCTCCTTTAGATTCAAACTCTTGCACGATCGCCACATAATGAGCGTCATCTCCAGTGACAATATGACTGCGCGCGCAAACCAAACCGATACATGGAGCTAGTGGATCTTTCATGTCAGCAGAGATATCATTTCTTCCATTGAACCAGTTTAAATATTCGCTGACATCTTCAAACATCTTCGGAGCCATTGGATGCCAGATTCCCATATCTAAATAGGTTACAGGTTCGGATACGATAATCGCCTTAGAACCAGTGGGCAGATAGTTTTTAGCCAACATCAACAAGAAATTCTTGAGATTCTCTTCCGATCCACCCAGCCAATATTGGAAGCTGAGCATAAAGTTCCGTGCATCTTGAGCTTTATCCATTGGCATATATTTGAGGATTTTGGGCAGAGTCTGCACGACTTTGAGCATACTATCTTGAAACGAACTGCCCGACTTCTCTTTACGCTTTCTCATGAATTGGGCGATCGCACTTTTGGACTGTCCGAGATTCTCCATGCTAAAGCTACCCATTTTATTTAGGCGCATGACTTGTGGCATTGAAGGAAAGACCATACATACATCAAGGCGATCGCGGTGAGGGGCAACTGCATCTACAACTTTATTGGCTAAATCTTCAATAAAAATTAAAGAACCGATAAATACATTGGCAGTGGCAACATCGGCTTTAAAAACTTCATAGATTTCAGGTTGACGCAGTTCTTCGATTAAATAGCCGTTAACTTCGATCGCTAAATTCGGATTATTTTTGTTAATTGAGGCGATCGCCCCGCTTAAAGCACTTTGATACTGAGGTTCCAATACCACATATACAACTTTCATCAATGCCCGATTCTGATTTTCTTTGAATAAATCTAAGTCTGGGGCAATACGTCTATTGGTTAATGGCTTCACCGATGTGAACATAAAATCTCCTTAAATACTCTTTCTTTATGTATAAATTCATTTGTAACAAAGAATTTTAGGAATTAGGCTCTGTTGAGGAAGATTTGACATAATTCGCAATCAATTTATTGAGTTTTGTTAACAAAATTTAATGTAAGTACTTTACAAAGTGTGTAATTTTGTTTGTATTTTTAGTTAATGTTGCTTATTTCTAAAAATATTTAGGCTCTCTGAGGACGATTTGACATAATTTGCAATCAATTTATTGAGTTTTGTTAACAAAGTTTAATGTAAGCACTTTATGAAGTGTGTAGTTTTGTTTATATTTTTAGTTAATGTTGCTTACCTAAAAATATGAGGAAATTACTCCCGTTTTAATATTAGTAAAGAGATATCATCAAACACCTTTTGCGAACCAATATGATTCCGAACATCATTAATAACCTTCCATTTTACAGTCTCTGCCAATTCGTTCCAATACCGATCGGGAATCCTAAATTCATCGTATCAATATGTTCGGCATTTCCATTGGCGCGAATGATTAAAGTTTCTTCGTGTTGAACGCTAATACTCAAGCTTCCTTGGCAATAATTAAGGATGACAAGTAAGTTTTTGTATCAGATTTTAACTCACATATTATTTTTCTTTGCGATAACCTAAATCTGCCAATTGACTGGGATGCGATCGCCAGTTAGATTGAACTCTCACAAACATCTCTAGGTGTACCGATCCCATAATCATTTTTTGCATTTGGAGGCGGGCTTGAGTGCCAATTTCTTTGATCATCGCTCCTTTTTTGCCAATTAAAATTCCCTTTTGCGAATCTCTTTCTACGTGAATTGTTGCCATGACCGAAGTTAATTTGGGTTGCTCATCCACTTTATCAATACTGATTGCGACCGAATGCGGAATTTCTTCACGGGTGAGCAAGAGAATTTGTTCTCTAATTAGCTCTGCCATGATAAATCGTTCGGGTTGATCGGTGACTAGATCGGGCGAATAGTAGTAAGGACCTAAAGGTAAGCGATCGCCCAATGCGATTTTGAGTTCTTCTAAACCTGTTTCATTTAGTGCCGAAAACTGCAGAGCTTGCCAATTTAATTCTCTCGCATAATCGGTATAGGTACTGAGAATCCGATCGGAAGGAGAACCATCGATTTTATTTAACCCTACCACCGCAGGGGTTTTAGCTTTAATAATCATATCTGCTACAAAGCGATCGCCCGTTCCTAACGGTACAGTACTATCCACCACCCACACCACTAAATCTACTGCCGAAATTGCCCCAATCGCATTGTGAACGATGGTTTCCCCCAATAAATGATGGGGTTTATGAATCCCTGGTGTGTCTACAAGGATAATTTGTGCGGTTTCTAAAGTGAGAATACCTTGTAAGCGATTGCGGGTAGTTTGCGGAGTCGGAGAAGTAATCGCAATTTTTTGACCGACCAGCCCGTTCAGGAGCGTTGACTTGCCAACATTTGGTCTGCCGACTAACGCCACAAATCCAGATTTAAAACCTTGGGGCGCTAACGGGATCGGATCGGATAAGATGAGCATTAAATTAGATTATTGTTAGATTATTGGTATTGCTGCACGATTTAGCTGCACGATTTATTAGTGATGCTGAATAGTCTACTCTACAAGATTTTGAATCCATTTAGGAGGCGAGCTAATTGGGTTGCCGAGGCGATCGCATAATAACCACGCCGAAATATGGACTAAAACCATATAGGCGAAGTTAGCAACTGCAATACCAGCGATTACCCAAGTTTGAATTAACCACAATTCGGGCTGATCTAATGAGCCGAAAAGCTGCCACAGCCAGCGGATAAATTCGGTACTTTGCACGGTAGTATATGCCCAAAGATTTTCGCCCAAAAGCGTAGACAGTAATAAAAACTGAAATCCCACACCACAAACTCCTGTAATCGTGCCAAGGGGTATGGTAAAGAGCCAAGGCGATCGCCGCTTCCATAAAAACCCCAACATCACTGCTGTCAAACCGTGAGGAACTAAAAACTGAATGCTACGGGTCGGACCCATCAGAATAGTTAATAGAAGCACCGATACTGTCATTGTCATCCATGCCGTTCTAGATCCCCAACGCAAATAGGCTAGAGCAATGGGAATAGGATAGAGCATCCGCAAAAAGGGACCGAGCGGAAAATAGAAATTAATTAAAAATATAATGCCTGTGGTACTTGCAAGAAAAGCAGTTTCTACCATTGCCAGAGTAGAGGTATGAGCGGGAGATTTTTTGGAATTAGGTTGGAAATCAGACATTATTTATTTCTCTTGTTATCTCTTTTTTATCTTTCTAGCCGTTTGCCGATCGTATTTTCTGTATCCCAGAGGTTTCCACCCCGCCTGTAAAGCCACCACAATCCCAATCCACCGAGAGCGATCGCCACTACGCTAATAATCTGAGCGATCCGATACGAGCCAAATATAGAACTAAACATCAGGCTATCAGTTCTCAGTCCTTCAATCCAAACTCTTCCCAAACTGTAAGCGATTAGGTAAACCATAACTAATGTCCCGCGTTTAGCTTGGGGAAATTTGTTAAATATGGCAATCAAAATCCCAAATACCATCAAATTCCATACTGACTCATACAAAAATGTCGGATGAAAAAATGGTTCGGCATAAAATTCGGGCGGACGTTTATCAGGCGGAATCAATAATTTCCACGGTAGATTAGTCGGAGAACCAAAAGCCTCGGAATTAAAAAAGTTGCCCCATCGCCCGATCGCCTGTCCCAAAATTAAAGAAGGCATAGCTAAATCTGCCAACTGCCATACTGAAACTCGATTGATCTTAGAAAAAATTACAGCAGCGATCGCTCCTCCTATAATTGCTCCATGAATGGCAATTCCACCTTCCCACACTGCAAACATCCTCGGCACGCTGGCTAATCCCCCCAAAATTGGCACCCAAGGCTGATCTTGAAACCGCTCCCAGCTAAAAGCCACGTAATAAGCCCTCGCCGCAGGAATAGCCCCAATTACCAACCAAATCACTAGATCGCCAATAATATCTGGATTCACACCCCGCCGTACAGCCAGTCTTTGTGCTAAAACTGTACCTAAAATCACGGCGATCGCAATTAAAAGACCATACCAACGAATGGAAAACCCACCTATTTGAAGGGCTACAGCACTGGGAGAGGTAAAAACTAACATATCTAAGCGTTTCTGATCTTTTAATCTAAGGAGTTTATTCTATCCTACCTGTTTGAGTGTAGCGAAGATAGGGAACTCAAAGCGATCGCTTAAGGTCATAACAATCCATAACTAACAATCTAAAAAGTAATCTAAAAAGTAATCTAAAAAGTAATCTAAAAAGAGGTCATTCTATGAAATCTTCCATCCAACCTAAATTTATTCATATCTCATCTTTAATTTTGGCTTTAGTTTTAGGCGGCGGCATCATCGACCCATCAACCGCTTCAGCCACATCCATCAAAAATACTTCTAAAATTTCTTCTAAAACTACTCCTAAAATATCCCAAGTATTTCGCCAAAATGCGGTCTTAAGGGCAGGTGAAACCATCGACCTAAAATTAAACAGCAATGAAACTCTTTATGTAGGCAAGGGCGAAAGAAAAGCGGTAGACCTCGTAGTCGATCGCGATGTAGTTTCCGATTCTGGGATCGTCCTAATTCCTGAAGGGGCAATTATCAGTGGCGAATTTATACCTGTATCGGGTGGCTCTAAGTTTATAGCAAGAACCTTAAGCAGTAGAGGCGGAACCGTCAGAATGTCTGGCGAATCGGACCTAATCAATGATGTTAAAGATCCCCGTGAAAGTGGAATTGGTTCTATTTTAGGAGATGCTGCAATCGGAGCCGTCGCAGGTACGATTTTAGGTGGAATTTTTGGCGATCGCTCAATTAGTACCGAAAAAATATTAGGTGGAGCCGTTGTAGGAGGCGTTATTGGTAATGTTACCGCGCCTCAAGTTGTTGTAATCGAACCATCAACCCCGATCGCCATTGTCACCCGCCGCAATTTAACTTTTAGAACTCAAGATAATTGAACCGATTGTTCGGGTAATAATTCAATTGTTATCGAAACTATCGTAGAAATGCAACCGACCATATCCTAAAAACTGCCCGTAAGGGTCTTCTCCTTGGGGAAATGCTGTAACTCCAAAGAGATAGACTCCGCCAATACGGGGATTGCGAACCGAACGTAACTTAATATTGATATTCTCACCAGGCGCAATGGGGGGATTGAAAACTACAGAGATATTTTTATCTTTATCTATGGCGATCGCCGTTCCTGTTTGAGTTTCAGTTGGGTCTAGTTCGATATCTTCAAGGGCTCGAAATTGCTTAATCTCGATTTTTTTCAATGGTTCCTCTGCATCTTTAGGTACTTGAATATTAAAGTAATAGAGGGCGTTACTGACATTTACGCTGTTTTGAGTGGTGTAGGCATCGACCAACCTAGGGATTTGGTTGAAGTAGGTTTTGCCATTTCCTAATCTCACAGCCACGGTAGACTCAACAGCAGATGCAACAACACTAGATGCAAGCGGTAAAATACTAAATAATGTTAAAGCTAGTCCTGATACTTTGATGAATCCTATTAGATCTCTGGCGAAATTTAGAGTGCGGCGCATAATAAATTCTCCTAATTGAATTATCAACCAACATCTTGATTGCTCTAATTTTATCAAACCTCCTCTAACTTGTAGATATTGAGTGTGAAGTACGACTTGCTGGGGTAGAAGCTTATATTTTGCAAAATCCAAATCTCTCTTTGCGTTTAACCTGTGCGTTTAACTTGTCCATTTAGGGATGGAAGAGGAACGATTTGATATTTAGGGCTTTGCGGAATGAATTACGAATTAATACGAGCGAGTTCTAAAATCTTTCTCACTTCAGTCACTGATTTGGTATCGCCTTTACTCATGAATATGCGTTCAGCTTGGCGTAATGATTGAATTGCCTCAGGTTTACGCTGTTGATCTAATAAAAGTTTACCCAGTGCCAAATGCGCTAAAGCGTCCTCAGAGTTTTTAGCCAAAATATCACGGTAGGCAATAATCGCTCCTGAAATATTATTTTGCTTGAGATAAGTGGAAGCGATCGCCCGTTGAATTTGGGCTGAAGTATCGGTATTTAATTGACCCGCTTGCCCTGATGCTGCCGACCTATACGCAGTTATTGCCCCATCAAAATCACCTCGATCTAAGGACATTTGAGCGATCGCTATGTTTGCCTTTAAATGGCGGGGGTTGAGAGTTAAAACTCGCTGATAAATTTCGGTTGCTTCGGCAATGTCGTTTTTACTTTCACTCACGCCCGCTAAAGCTACCAATACATCAATGTTACTGGGATCGAGACGATTGGCATTCATGTATGTACTAAATGCTTCTTCTAAATTGCCTTTGCGTTGGAGCAAATAACCTAAATTTAGATGTGCCTTGATGTTAGTAGGAAGTAGCGCAATAATTTGACGGTAAACTGCTGAGGCACCGAAAAGATTTTCTTGTTGGGTCAAAACATAGCCAATACTCAAATAGGCATCAATATTGCGGGGATCGAGTCTAATGGCGTTACGATAAGCGGTTAGTGCTTGGGGAAATTGTTGTTGTTGGGTATAGATAAATCCTAGAGCAATTAATGGTTTAGGGTCTTTTTTATCGAGAATACTGGCGCGTTGGAAAGCGGCGATCGCCTCTGCAAAATTTTCCTGCTGAATTAATAAAAACCCAATACTGGCTTGAATACGGGCATTATTTGGTGCGGATACGGCGGCTTGACGATAGGCAGTTAATGCTCCTACTATATCTTGGGCATCCCAAAGTTGCTTGCCACGAGTGATTAATTTGGTCGGGTCGGCTTTTTTAACTGCTTGAGCGATCGCGGGTTCGCATATGTATAGAGCGGTGGCGATCGTAATTACAACCACACAAGTTTTAATGATCTGATTAGATATTAAATTAAATGTTGATTTAGATAGATAGTGTGACAACAGGCATCCTCCATGATGATTTGAGCTAATAGACCCTTTGAGTAAATAGCTTTTAAGACTTCAGGTAAAATTGTGTAAAAAATTTTCTATAAGTGCTGATTATTAATTTCGGTAAAATTACATTTTGTTGATTCTAAACCAGAAAGTCTCAGATCTTCAACCCCAATCAATCTTTTCCACTCAATGACGTAAGTTTCACATTCATCAACCCACCAAAAACTATCAAACGCAAATCTTCTCTAATCGCCAAGATTACTAATGAATGGGTTAACTCGTAACTTGTTAAGAAAATATTGTGTGCGGAGAATTTGGGCGTACGAAGCTATAGTGTGACTTAAAATCTGGCTTACTTGATTTTTAAGAGTTAGTTTAAAGGCTGGCTTAAAATAATTAAAATAATAAATAGTTGAAATCATTTCAAGTTTTAACTTAACTTGGTTAACTTACGAAATTTTTGGGCTTAAAACTTTCTGAACTAAAAGAAATT
>CAZLKI010000015.1:6201-8621 GCA_964560035.1 uncultured Synechococcus sp. | reverse complement strand
CTCACATTAATCCTAATAGGTCAATCATCGTGACTCCAGCTTTATCTACTGCCGTTGCCACTCAATCCGTTAGCTCTACGATAAATTCGGGAGCAAATTTAGAGGCAGATTCGGGAGTGTACATTACCATGCACGGGCATTTTTATCAGCCACCCCGTGAAAACCCTTACCTAAATGCGATCGAAACCCAAGAGGGAGCCGAGCCTTTTCATGACTGGAATCAACGGATTCATGCTGAATGCTATCGCCCTAACGCCTTTGCCCGTATTCTCAATAGCAGTGGCAAGCTTTTAAGAATAGTCAACAATTTTGAATACCTGAGCTTTAATATTGGTGCGACTTTGCTGTCTTGGTTAGAGCAGTACGATCCCGAAGTTTATCAACGTATTCTTGATGCCGATCGCGTTTCATCCGATCGCCTTAACGGTCATGGGAATGCGATCGCCCAAGTTTATAACCACATTATTATGCCTTTGGCAAACCGTAGGGATAAACTCACCCAAATTCGCTGGGGGAAGGAGGACTTTAAAGCCCGATTTGGACGAGAGACTGAAGGAATGTGGCTGGCAGAAACCGCCGTAGATTATCCAACTTTAGCGGCATTAATTGCGGAAGGCATTAAGTTTATTATCCTAGCCCCGTCTCAGGCACAACGCTGTCGCCCGATTAGTGACGATCCCCATCCTTGGACTGAAGTAAGTGGCGGTCAAATCGATCCCAATCGTCCCTATCGCTGTCACTTAAAGCCTGCGGATCGCAATTCGCCTTACCTTGATATTTTCTTTTACGATGGTCCCATTTCTCGCGATATGGGCTTTAGCGATCTGCTTCATAGTTCTCATAATCTGGCAGCAAGGCTGGGGCGGGCAGTGCGGGGGGATCATCGTGCCTCTCAGATCGTTTCTGTCGCTACCGATGGTGAAACCTTTGGGCATCACAAGCACTTTACCGAGAAATCTATTGCCTATGCTTTTACCGAAGAATTTCCACGGCGGGGCTGGCACGTTACTAACTACGCGCACTATCTCAGCTTATTTCCACCAACTTGGGAAGTAGAGATTAAACCCGTTACGGCTTGGAGTTGTGCTCACGGGGTGGATCGTTGGCAAACTGATTGCGGTTGTGGCGTTGATATTGGCTTTGGTAAATGGCGTAAAACTTTGCGTCAAACTTTAGATTGGCTGCGCGATCGCCTAGAGCTAATTTTTAACGAAGCAGGCGCAAAATATTTTATCGATCCTTGGGCAGCGAGAGATGGCTATATCCACGTACTTAGAGATTCTTTACGCCACGGTACTGTTAATAATGGTGATAACCAAAAGACCTTAGATAATTTCTTTAAGCTTTATGCCAAACCGAGCGCGATCGCTACTCAAGATAAAGTTAATGGTAAGGTTGATGCCCTCAGACTTTTAGAGATGCAGCGTCATGCTTTGCTGATGTTTACCAGTTGTGGCTGGTTTTTTGAAGAGCTATCCCGTCCTGAAGGCGTGCAGATTTTACGTTATGCAGCGCGGGCGATCGAATTGGCGGCAGATGTCACGGGGATACTGCTTGAGTCTGAGTTTATGCAACGCTTGGCACTATGTCCGAGTAATGTCGAGAAATTTGGTAATGCCGCACAGGTTTATCGCGAGCTTGTGATCCCGTTTAAAATTAGTCTCAAACAGGTTGCTGCCGATTATGCCGTTAGCACCTTATTTAATAGCTATCTGCGCGAAGATGCTCAACAGCTTTATTGCTATGCCATCAATCAACTCGACTATCAACTCGAACGAATTGGGTCAATGGCTCTGGCGATCGGGCATATTCTCCTGACATCTAGCATTACCCAAGAATCGGTTGAATATAATTTTGCGGTTTTGCATTTGGGCGGATACGACTTTCACTGTGGGATCAAGCAATTTAGTGGCAGAAAAGACTATGAAGAAATTAAAATCTCCTCCTTTACAGCCCTCAAACAAGCCAGTGCCGTAGGGATCATCCTGTCAATTTCCAAAGCATTTGGGGATGAATACTTTAACTTGCAGGATCTCTTTGCTGAAGAACGCCATCGCATTTTACATTTATTATCGGGCGAAACTTTATTACGACTCGATCAGCTTTATGCCCAAGTTTATCGGGATAATTACGGAATTTTAGCCTCGTTTCGGCGCGATGGATTAGTAGTGCCTAGAGAGCTCCAAGTGGCAGCAGAAATCACGCTAAATTATCGATTACTAGCCGAGCTAAAACGCTTAGAGAGTGGAGAAAAACTCCCGATCGCCGAATTAGATGCTGTAGCGAAAGAAGCAAATAACATCGGTTGTAATCTGGATCGAGTTGAGGCTGCCAAAATTTTAGAACGGGCGATTCTAAATCATCTATGGTACTTAGTTCATGACGATGACTCTAATAAATCAAATGGTAAATCAAATGGT
>CAZLKI010000015.1:0-6101 GCA_964560035.1 uncultured Synechococcus sp. | reverse complement strand
AATCAAATGGTAAGAATGACTCTAGCAGAGGGATTTCTTACAGCGTTAATCAAATCGAGCAGGTTATAGACTTGGCAGAACGGTTAAAAATTAGTTTAAATCTCGAACGCTGTCAGGAACTTTATCTTAGCTATCTAAATAAAGTCACAATTGAAGAAGACTATAATTTGGCTGCCTCAGACTTAGAAAAGCTTTTAGAATTAGGCGAAAAAATTGGGATTGCTTGCTTAATCTAGCATTTAGATTTTCAATATCTGCTCTAAAGTGGGCTGAGATAACAAACTACAATACCGATCGAACTCAATGCCATTACGCGATTAGCGATCGCAGGATTCACAGAAATACCAAAGTTTGAAAGTAAACTTGCGACGATTTCTAAGTTTAGGATATTGAAAACCCTACCGTCTTCTGCTAGGGCTACGAGTACGAGAGCTACCAAAATTATTTCTAGAAGGCTGGCGATAGCTAGGGCGGTTACTACGTCGTAGGGTATTTGTCCCATAACCTAATCCCGTGGGGCGATCGCTCGATCTAATACCTGTATTTCGGCGTGGCGTAGAAGTAGTCGGCGTTCTAAGATTGCGCGTACTGCGGATGGTTTGGCGATTACGTACTGCGGCAGGGGGAGCATTGTAGCGTTGTTGATAAATGGTTACCGACTGATTATAGGTTCTGCCATAACCACCATAACCAAAAATGCCACCAGATTGATAAATAGGTGGAACATAATATTGAGGTCTAAACAGCAAGCTGCCGATCGCTTGACCTGCTAATGCACCTGCAAACGGTGACCAAAAACTAGATTCTTGGCGCACGACAACCCGATCTGTTTGTCCTGTTTGGGGATTAGGTTGCTCTTCAGTTATATTATGCACATAGTCGATTTTAAAATCTTTTTCAATATGCATCGAAGCCTGATTGTTCTCTAGTTTTAGGTAGTTTTTCTGTCCCTTTGAGATTTCTTCATCGGTAAGTTGTGCCATCTGGAGGTCTGTAGTGCGATAAGCAGCAGAATCACCAGGCTTTGTATTTAACAGCATAACAGTGTACTCACCATCGGCATCGTTATAAGTGGCTTGCTGTAAGGGATATTCCCCATTACTTAAACGATTTTGGACAGTAGTTGCCGTCCGAGTAGGAGGATTTGGCGATGAACTAATTTGAGTGGGACTGACTCCGCAGGAAACAGTCGTTACAGTTAGAGTCAAAACCATCACATAGATCAGAAATCGACGGAACATATTCATAATAGAAAAGAGTTAAAAATTATTGATAACAGATGCAAAAAGGGATGATTTTAAGCTAAATATAAAAATATTGCGATCGCCCTACTCCAAGGTCAGATCCATTACAACGGAATCAACTCTGGGAAATGGCTCAATAGCTGATCTGCGGTCAATTCATCTCCTAATTGGGCGGGAGAAAAGTGAACCTGAACAGCGCGCAGTCGGTCTTGATAATGCAAATTTATCAGTGCCTTCAGAGCAGTTTTTAGCGCATTAATATCGGAGAGATCGGTTTCCAATTCAGGTACGTTGTCTTCATAGGCAACAGTCAACATCACAATCAGGTTTTGCGTGATTGATACAGATAAAACGTCGTTAGATGACTCTAAGCCTTCCACTTCAATGCCACTAAGGTAGCGTTGGGCAGAATCGGTAAATAATTCTTCAACAAAGTCACCAGCTTCGCCCTCGTCACTAAAAATATCTCCTTCGTTTGCCACCGACTGCCAATAAACGTCGTACTGCAACAAGCTCTGACAAATTTCTGCCAATCCTTCACCAAAAATCTGAATATCTCCATCTGCTTCAATGGCATTGCGGGCAGAACTGTTTAGCACACCTAATAACGGAGCCACTTCTTTACCAGCCAAGTGCAGAAATAGGCGAAAAACCACAAAGCGAGTTTTACCTATCATTTGATTAAAGCGATCGCCTAACGAACCCATTCCGACTACCTCTAACCAGTTAAGTCATTACCTACCGTATATTCCTACTTTAGATCGCACCGTCAAACTATCTTTAGGGTGATATCTTAGATTCGTATACTCCCTTTCCAGTTAAAAATTAGTCTTTTAGGGTTGTGGGGGCGAAGCCCCCACGAAGGGGCTCTGCCCCTTGACCCCGTTTCAGTCATATATATTTCTACGCTAGGAAGGGAGTAGCTTTATAAATATTGGGAGTAAAGTTCTAGATCGAAAAAATTAGTGACGCTACAAAACCTAGCATCAAGATTCTCCGTAATATTCTTTAAGATCGAATTCAGAGATTCATAGACTTTTAGCAGGATTGTCCCAACGCAAACTGAGAGAACTGATTACGACACTGATCGAACTTAGTGCCATTGCTAGACCCGCGATCGCAGGATTCATCGAAATCCCAAAACCAGATAAAACCCCTGCGGCAATGGGGATACTGAGAGTATTGTAGGCAAATGCCCAGAATAGATTTTGACGAATTTTATCAAACGTAGCCCGGCTCAGCCTAATCGCTGCTAATACATCGCTGATATCATTTCGCATTAAAACTATATCCGCCGTTTCCATCGCCACATCCGTCCCCGATTGTAAAGCTATACCGACTTCTGCCTGAGCTAATGCCGGAGCATCATTTACCCCGTCACCCACCATTGCCACTTTATAGCCTTGGCTTTGCAGTTGGGCGATAGCCGTTGCCTTGCCATCGGGTTTTACTTGAGCTAATACTTTATCAGTCGGTATATTTAGTTTCCGCGCAATTACTTGAGCAGTTTCGGGGCGATCGCCTGTGAGCATCCACACTTGTAATCCTAAATCTTGCAATGACTTAATTACTTGGGGAGCTTCAGGTTTAATGGGATCTTGGATGGCAATGATGCCTATAAATTCCGAATTAACTGCCACAAAAACGGGGGTTTTGCCCTGAGTGCCTAAGTTTTTAGCGGTTTCTAACCACCGATCGGGAATATTTACTTGACGATCGCCCAACCAATCTTGATTGCCAACTAAAACTATCCGATCGCCAATTTTTGCCTCTACGCCCGATCCAGTTTGGGAAATTTGAGCAGATTCTATATCTAAGCGATCGCTTTGAGCTTTAGCAATAATTGCTGCTCCTAAAATATGATTTGCTCCTGTTTCGGCACTAGCAGCGATCTGAATTAGATCGTTTTTGGTATTTACTTCAGGATTAATCGGTAACACATCCGTAACTTCAGGTTTGCCCAGAGTTAATGTTCCAGTTTTATCAAAAGCGATCGCCGAGAGGTCGTGAATTTTTTCTAAACTAGCTCCACCTTTAATCAAAATTCCCTGTTCGGCACCAATCCCTGTTCCTACCATAATCGCGCTCGGAGTAGCTAGACCTAAGGCACAAGGACAAGCTACGACTAAAACCGTAATCGCATTCTTTAAACTAAATAAAATATCTGCTTGTAAAAGTCCCCACCATATCAAAAAGGTCATACTCGCTATAACCATTACCCCGTATGTAAAATAGCCCGCTACGGTATCGGCTAAATGTTGAATCGGAGCTTTACTTGCCTGTGCCGCCTCCACCAATGCCACAATTCTCGCCAAAGTTGTATGCTCGGCTGTCTGCATGACTTCGACCGTAATTACCCCCGACAGATTTAAGGTAGCTCCCGTAACTCTGGAGTTTTCTTGCTTGACCACAGGCATCGCCTCACCCGTGATCATCGACTCATCTACGGTTGTAGTACCTAAAATAATTGCGCCATCAATGGGAATCTTTTCACCGGGTAAGACCAAAATGCGATCGCCGATTTCTAAATCCTCAATGGCAGTCTGCACCTGCAACTCACCCATAATTACTCTAGCAATTTGCGGTTGTAAGCTCATAAGCGTCTGTAATGCCCTCGATGCTCGATCTGTTGCCGAAGCTAGAAGCGATCGCCCCAACAATACAAACCCCAATAACATGACTGGCTCTTCAAAAAAGCAATGCCATCCTAGCTCTGGCTTAACTAAAGCAATTACACTGGCAGAATAGGAAGAAATTACACCCAAACTCACCAACGAATTCATATTAGGGGCGCGATACCACAAACCTCTAAACCCATCCCGCCAAATATCCCAACCCGAAGTAATTAAAGCAACTGTGGCGATCGCCCCGTGGGTAGACATATCACTCAAAATATTCATGGAACCCAGATGTGAGCCACCCAAATGTCCGATAATCGCCAGCACAATTAAGCCAACGGCAAGGAATATATCGACTTTGAGTGAAGTTTTTTTATTTAATTTTTGATTTAAATTGGAACTTTGAGAGTTCTTTGGCTCAATTGGTTCTAAGGTAAATCCTAGCTGGGCGATCGCTTTAGTTACATCTTCTAAAACTTGGGCGCGACTAATCTTGCTGTCATAGGCGATCGCTACTTTTTCCGTAATTAAATTCACACTTGCTGCCCTAATTCCAGCACAAGTTAACAACCGTTTTTCTACTGCCGCCACACAGCCCGCACATTTCATCCCTTTGACTGCTAAAGATATCTGAGCCAGAGTTGTTTGAGATGGAGCATTAATTACGGTCACAGTGTTAGTCATTGCTAAAATTCTTGCAAAGTTTCATGAATACAATCTATCCTACCGACTTAGTTAGATATTTTTGATTACTTTCTTTCGTTTTTGGCATTTTTCAGAATTTTGATGAGTATAAAGTACTTATCTATAGACAAATTAGATAATTTTTGGTCGTATTTTTGTAAATTGTCAATACTAGGCTGCATACAGACAGCTATATTCTTTAGTAAAGATGTCATTCAACTAAATTTGATTTCTGCGTACATAGACATTTATAAAATTCAAGTATTAGTTTTACTAATATTAAGAATATAAAACTATAATCCTACTTTATTGCAAAAGCCCCGCTATAACGATATTCTGGATTCATAGTTAGTAAAGTCTGTTACAAAATTAAAAATGGCTATATCCGTCGCGATCGCAAGATCTTGGAGGCTAATAGTAGTTTTAATAAAAAACAAATACAAAATTCATAGGAGAATTTCGGAGAATCCGATATGGCGATCGCTGTAGGAATGATTGAAACTCTTGGTTTCCCCGCCGTTGTAGAAGCAGCCGATGCAATGGTAAAAGCTGCCCGTGTAACCCTCGTGGGTTATGAAAAAATTGGGACTGGACGTGTCACTGTGATCGTACGTGGTGATGTTTCTGAAGTTCAAGCTTCTGTTGCGGCTGGTGTTGATGCTGCAAGGCGTGTAAATGGAGGAGAAGTTTTATCTACTCATATCATTGCTCGTCCTCACGAAAATCTGGAATACGTTTTACCAATTCGATACACCGAAGATGTAGAAATGTTCCGTGTTTAACTACCTATTTAGTCAACTTGTTTAATCAAGACGTTAGATTTAACAAATTTAACAATAACTCTTTAACTATCAAGTCAGATTCAATATCTTACACTCTCAATATTTCACTTTTCACTCTCACTAAATTCAAACGAATACTTAAGGATAAATACTCATGGCAATTGCAGTTGGAATGATTGAAACTCTTGGTTTCCCCGCCGTTGTAGAAGCAGCCGATGCGATGGTAAAAGCCGCCCGTGTCACTTTGGTCGGTTACGAAAAAATCGGTACAGGTCGTGTCACCGTAATCGTACGTGGCGATGTTTCTGAAGTACAGGCATCAGTTGCGGCTGGTGTTGAATCAGTCAAACGGGTTAATGGCGGACAAGTTCTTTCTACCCATATCATCGCTCGTCCACACGAAAACCTCGAATACGTTCTACCGATCCGCTATACCGAGGCTGTAGAACCATTCCGTGAAAATGTGAGCGGCATCCGTCCTCTTCCCGTATCTAGACCCTAATGCAAATTGCTAGAGTTCTGGGTACAGTCGTCAGCACCCAAAAAGAGCCTAGTTTGACGGGCGTAAAGTTCCTCTTGTTGCAATTATTGGATCGAGAGGGACAGCCCACACCCGAATATGAAGTGGCAGCCGATAGTATCGGGGCGGGTATAGATGAATGGGTTTTAGTCAGTCGTGGTAGTGCGGCACGCCAAATTCCTAGAGGTGAAGCTCGTCCTGTAGATGCGGCGGTAATTGCAATTATTGACTCTATTAATGCCAGCGATCGCCT
>CAZLKI010000014.1:0-20608 GCA_964560035.1 uncultured Synechococcus sp. | reverse complement strand
ACCAAAAACCGCACATAGCCCATAGAAATTCTGCCATGCCTGATTTGGGATTGTCCGCCATATTGTCACTATTTCCTGATCGCTTGGTAAATTTCTTGGCTCTAACTTGGCAGGAGTATAGCCTCCAGAGTAGCCACTTAAATTGATATTAACCTCAGCAAATTCAGCTAGTTTCCTTAAAGCCAAACAAAAGCGTTTGCGTTGCCTTGATTCTGGGACAGTAGTTGAAATTACCGACATAATTACTTCTGGGGTCAAACAGCAATCTTGGGGTAAATGTCTAAATACTGCTTTGTAATCTCCTTTCCATGTAGTCTCCGACTTAGAATCGCGCAAACGCCGAGTAAAAAAATCTTGCTCAAATCGCTCTACTATTTTCTGTATCGAGACTTGAGGAATACTTTCAACCTGCTGAGGAATTTCAACCTGGCGCTGTAAACTACGATTCCAGTCATACCAATTAAATTTATCTTCAATCAAACTACCTCGGACAGCGATCGCATCTTTTTCAGCTTGTTTGATTGCTTCTGGGGTAATCGGGTAGCTTAAAAATATACGTTGAGTCGAAGCAGGCTTATCAACGCCAGGCTTGGAGGGTAAAGTCCCCCTCAGACACAGGAAATTACTTTCCGTAACCTCAATTTTGAAGCCAAGTTTACCTGATTTAAGTTTAGTGTTAGCAGCCTCAAGCAGTTTAGTATGAGAAATTTGGGAAGACATTTTAACGGACACTTTTTATGACATAAATACGCATAAATTAGTGTATATCGGTATTAAAATGTTTACAAGTCTATAATTGCAAATGCAGACCAGACTTGACTTTCCTTAATAGCAGCAGGGGGAATTGAACCCTCGACCTACGGGTTATGAGTCCGTCGCTCTAACCAGCTGAGCTATGCTGCCTTTTTATATATGGTAACATGAAACACTTTGTAAGATAAAGCAAACCATCAATTCAACACCATTTCTCATTATGACTTTTGAAGAGGTGAAAACTCTAAAGGGTAGTGCTAAGAAGGGAAGGAACAAGAAAAATAACTATTATAGCAATTAGAGGCTTGGCTAATGAGAGAATCAATGCCAGTCTGATTCAGTGATAAAGAACAGTAGAACCAGACATGAGAAACAAAATTATAAATGTCGAGATTCTAATCGCCAATTTACAAAAGATCCTATTCAACAGTCCTATGACGTTGTGGAAAGACTATTACTAGAAAAAATTTCGTTAACTGGGATCTCAGGAGTCCTCAAGATGTCAGAGCGATCGCTACAAACGTATGGGGTAAATATCAAATATGAAAATATTTTCCAGCAGGTAGAGGTGCAGTCCAAACCCAAAAGTCGTTTGACTGTTAGAATTATCTAGAATTGTAAATAAAACTACTTACTAACATTCTTATGGATTCTACAGAAATCGCCAAGCTACTGCAAAGAGGGTTTTACGTTAGTCTGGGGGCAACTGCCAACTTGATTGAAGTCATTCAAGACCCTAGCAAGCTAGATCGACAAATTAATGCTCTTTTTAATGATTTTGGTGGACTTACAGATGAACTCGCCGATAAAGGAGCCGTAACCGAAGCCGATGCCCGCAAATTAGTAGATAGTTTAATTGCCCAACAGATTCCAACTTCGGAGCCTACAACTATTACTACCACAGCCACGGCAGTAGTTGATAACAACGTTCAAGTAGATTTACTAGACTTGACCCAACTTATAACTGAGTTAAGAATTGAATTGGAATTACTACGCCAAACTAATCGGTAATGCGAATTGACGTTGTTACATTATTTCCAGATTTTTTTACTTCACCCTTATCTACCAGTTTATTAGGGAGAGCGATCGCCCGTAAAATTGCCACCGTAGTTTTAACTAATCCCCGTGATTTTACGGTAGATAAACACCATCGAGTTGATGATGAACCCTACGGTGGCGGTGTAGGAATGCTGATGAAACCCGATCCGATATTTGCGGCAGTAGAATCCTTACCGATATTGTCCAAACGGGAGATTATCTTCCTTACACCCCAAGGGGAACCCCTAAAACAAAATCTGCTGAAGGAATTAGTAACCTACAATCAACTGGTGCTAATTTGTGGCAGCTATGAAGGCGTAGACGAACGAGTTTGCAAGCATTTGGTAACTAGGGAGATTTCCTTAGGCGATTTTGTCTTAACCTGCGGCGAAATCCCTGCTTTGGCATTAATTAACGGTGTAGTCAGGCTTTTACCAGGAACGGTAGGCAAGGCAGAATCGCTAAAACTAGAGAGCTTTGAAACTGAATTGCTGGATTATCCCCAATATACTCGTCCGCAAAATTTTCGAGGTTGGGAAGTGCCAGAGGTCTTATTATCGGGAAATCACGGTCATATTGCCAAATGGAGACACAATGAGAGCCTAAAACGTACGCGCGATCGCCGCCCTGATTTACTTTCTAATTCGCAAGAAGATTTAGTAGAGTGAGCAAATTTTTGATGAATTTTTTGTAACATACATAGCTAAAATATAACAGCCTATAGGAAACCTTAAAGTTAGTTATGCACATCCTAATTAGTAACGATGACGGCATTTATGCCCCCGGTGTCAAGGCATTAACTGATGCTTTAAGTGGTGGAGAATATGAAGTTACCGTAGTATGTCCAGATCGGGAGCGATCGGCTATGGGTCATGCTTTAACTTTACAAGAACCTGTCCGAGTCGATGAAATTAAAGGTTACTTTCATGCTGATGTCAAGGCTTGGGCTTGTTCTGGCACTCCTAGTGATTCGATGAAATTGGCGTTAGATGCGATCGTGACCACTCGTCCAGATTTAGTATTATCGGGAATTAATCGTGGTTCTAATTTGGGTACGGATGTTTTGTATTCGGGAACGGTATCAGCCGCAATGGAAGGAGTACTAGAAGGTCTACCCAGTATCGCTTTTAGTTTAACTAGCTTTGCCTCGGTAGATTTTAGTGCTGCTGCCGCCTTTGCCAAAAAATTAGTGAGAGCGATCGCCCAGAATCCTCCAGATGAGACTATGCTGCTAAATGTGAATATTCCTGCAATTCCGATTGAAGATATTTGTGGGGTAAAGGTAGGCAGATTGGGAATTAGACGTTGGAAGGATGTATTTGAGAAACGAGTTGACCCCAGAGGGAAAACCTATTACTGGCTGTCTGGAGTAGTTGTAGAAGAAGAAGCCTCTACCGATAGCGATATTCAAGGGATTAGAGATAATTACATTACGATTACGCCTTTGAAGTTTGACCTAACCTTGCACTCAGCCTTACTAAATATTACGGATTGGGCGGACAAGTTTTTAAAAGGTGAAATTAAGGAATGTTAAATCCTATAGATAAAGCAAATAAATACTTTCAACCTGCGGAATGGGAACCTCATAGTGCCTGTTGGCTGGCTTTTCCTAGCGATCGCTCTCTATGGCTAGAAAACTTGGAAGCGGCTCAGGCAGAATTTGTAGAACTAGCTAAAGTGATTGGCGAATCCGAACAGTTAGAGATTTTGGTGGCTAATTTAGAAACCGCAGCGATCGCTCGAAAACTTCTATCAGGAACTTCTGCCCACTTCCATTCAATTCCCTATGGTGATATTTGGATGCGTGATATTGCTCCAATTTTTTTAACTATTACTGCAATTAATGGTAAGAAAGAACTGGCAACTGTAACTTTTAGCTGGAACGGTTGGGGACACAAATATCTCTTAGAATATGACGATGGCGTGGCGATCGCTATCTCTGAAGCCCTTGATCAATCTGCTAAAATTTCCACATTCCGATTTCCTTGGGTATTAGAAGGCGGAGCCGTGGAAGTTGATGGCATGGGAACTTGTTTAACTACTAAGCAATGTTTGTTAAATCCCAATCGTAATCCAGATTTAGATCGAACTGAAATCGAACGGGGATTATGTGATGCTTTAGGAGTGACTAAGATTCTCTGGCTAGAAGAGGGACTGCTAAACGATCATACGGATGGACATATAGATACGATCGCCCGTTTTATCGCTCCAAATGTGGTGATGTGTATGAAACCTGAAAGTGAGAACGATCCGAATTACGATGTCTTAAATCATATTTTTAATCAATTAAAAGGATTCACTAATGCTATAGGAGAAAGATTAGAAGTGATTGAAATTCCCTCTGCGGGCTTAGTTCTCGATTCTGATGGTGAGATTATGCCAGCTAGTTATCTCAATTTTTATATTTCTAATAATCATGTGATTGTTCCTATGTATGGTTCGGAATTCGACCGACAGGCGGTAGAGGCGATCGCTCCGCATTTCCCAACCCGCCAAACAACAGGACTCTCTGCTAAGATTATTCTTTCTGGCGGAGGAGCATTCCACTGTATCACTCAACAACAACCTCAAACTTAAGAAGAATATATTCTAATTTTTTAACTCTAATTTTATAAACAATACTTTCGATGTCTCTAATTGACTGATGTTACGCAGAAGTTAACTATCCCTCATCCCCAACCCCTTCTCCCAGTTGAGACAAGGGGAGTAATACAAGTTTTTTCTTGTTCCCTCTCCCGTTCTGGGAGAGAGCTAGGGTGAGGGTCTTAAACTTTTCTGCGTAAGGTGAGTAATTAAAGTAAATTAAATAGAAATATTCAGAAGTATCACATAATAGAAAGGGCAGAAAGTATTGATTTGGAATCCGTCGTCCAGCCAATAATACCCCCTTGAGCCCTCACCATTTCGATTGTAGATTGCTTGAATTCGGGAAAATAACTTTCGGTACCGTCTTCGACTAATAGGCATTCATACCCGCGATCGTTTGCCTCACGCATTGTTGTCTGCACGCATACTTCGGTTGTTACTCCCGTAATCACGAGATGTGTTATGTCATGTTTTTGGAGAAGTTCTTCCAGATTTGTGCGCGTAAATGCACCTTTGCCGGGTTTGAGAATCACAATTTCTCCTTCCTTTGGGGTGAGTTCAGGAATAATATTGTTCCCTTGTTCGCCATAGATTAAAATTCTTCCCATTGCTCCTACATCTCCAATTTTCAGACCTTCTTTGCCACGCTTGAGTTTGGAAGGCGGACAATCGGAAAGATCGGGCTTATGACATTCAATAGTGTGGATAATCGGAAATGAGAGCGATCGCCAAGTTTCTAGTAATTCTTTGACTGTAGGCACAATCGCCTGTAAAAGCCGAACATTATTGCCCAGAGCATCTCCAAAACCACCAAGTTCGAGAAAGTCGCGCTGCATATCAATTATTACCAGTGCCATCTTCCCACCGTCGGGAATTTCAAAATTATAGGGTTGAGCCAAAATTGCGGTCATAAGCTGATTACTCCTCTATTACAACGGGTCTTTCCCAAATAATTAGAACGATACATCCATCCATACTTTGGACATCATGATCGGTGGTAGGATCGTTAATTACTAAAGTCCCCACCTCATAGGTGCCGTTACGATCTGCTTGAGTTCCCTTCAAAATAAAAATATGTTCGTATCCTGAATGAGTATGATGGGGAACCTTAGCTCCAGCTTCATATTTCAAAAGGGCAGCAGAAGCACCGCGATCGCTATCATAGAGTTTATAGATTTCTACTCCAGATCGAAATGGTTGCCAAGCAAGGCTTTGATAGTCATATCCTGATTTGAAAATATCTTTAAATATCACTTTTCAATGTCCTGCCATGCGTTGACCGATGGTGACGATATCAGCTTCTTCCCTAGTACCCTCATAGACAAACTTACCATCACTAATGACGAGAATACGATCGGACAACTTGAGGACTTCATCTAAATCTTCGCTGACCAATAGAACTGCTACGCCAGTATTCCGAGCTTCGATCAGTTGATTGTGGATGTATTCCACTGCCGCAAAATCTAAGCCAAAAACTGGATTTGCTACGATCAGCAGCCTGATTTTCTCTGCCGAAAGTTCTCTTGCGAGGACTGCCCTTTGCACATTTCCACCCGAAAGAGTTCCGATTAGAGCATCTGGTGAAGGAGTTTTTACGGAAAACACGCGGATTAGATTTGTTGCCATTTCGCGCATCGCTTTAAACCTCAACAAAATTCCTAAAGATTGAGGCGGACGATCGAAGGTACGCAGAGCTAGATTTTCGGCTACGCTCATGTTGGGAACGCAAGCATTTTTTAATGGTTCTTCGGGGAGTGAGAATACATGATGTCGTGCCATTTCCTGTCGGGTAGCGGTGTAATGTTCGCCATTAACTTTGATTTCTCCACCTGTGCGCGATCGCTGACCTGCTAAAACTTCTACTAATTCGCGCTGTCCGTTACCTGATACCCCTGCAATTCCTACGATTTCTCCAGCTTTAATTGAAAGATTCATCTCAGCGATCGCTTCAAATCCATTATCTTTATCAGCATGAAGATTCTTGACTTCTAAGATTAATTCGGTGTTATCAACTTTAGTTTTAGATACTTCCTTCGCTTCACGTTCTTCACCCAGCATCATTGCTGCCATCTCTACAACTGTGAGATTTTTGACTAGACCGTGACCTGCAAATTTACCCTTGCGTAAGATCGTTACTTCATCCGTAAATGCCATAATCTCACGGAATTTATGACTGATCATTAACACACTCAAGCGACCGTTATCAACCTCTTGGCGGAGCAATCCTAAAACTTCATCTGCTTCTTGGGGGGTTAATACTGAAGTGGGTTCGTCGAGAATCAGAATCCGACTTTTGAGATAAAGCTGCTTGAGAATTTCTAATTTTTGCTTTTGCCCAGCCGCCAACTGGGATACGGGCATATCGATCGCAATTTTGAAAGGTGAATTATCCATGAACTCTTGCAGCTTCTCATATTCCACTGTCCAATTAATTAAATTAGGAGTGTCGGGTCGCACCAGTAAGAGATTTTCAGCAACGGTCATGGCTGGAACTACGGTAAAGTGCTGGTAAACCATGCCAATTCCATATTTACTCGCATCTCTAGGGCTAGTGATTTGTTGTGCCTTCTTGTCAATTAAAATTTCACCCTCAGTAGCAGCATGAAAACCCATAATACATTTGACTAAAGTACTTTTGCCTGCACCATTTTCGCCTAGAAGCGCGTGAAAGGTAGCGGGTTTGAGAGTTAGGGATACATTTTCGACTGCCGTAAAGTTGCCAAAACGCTTAGTAACATTAACTACATCAAGCTCTGGAGGCAGATATGAAATCATTGGAGGCTCGATGGCGATCGATTCAGAAACATTTACAGTCATGGGTTACTACTCTTTAAGATTATCCTAAAAACTATTCTAAAAAATTGACCTAGCCACTCTCTTAATTCATCCAAGTTATACAATATTCATACATGAATCTAAATTTACTCAAAATTCAGAACTAATTGCTGTAACAAATGTTTCAGAATCTGTTACCGTCCCAAATACTCCACCTTGCATTTTGATCATTTTTAATGCGGCTAAATAATTACCGTAGTCCGTGGCAGCCGTACAGTCAGATATGACAAGGCATTCATAACCGCGATCGTTGGCATCTCGCATGGTGGTATGGACGCAGACATCTGTAGTTACTCCCGCCAGAATTATATTTTGAATGCTTTTACGTGTGAGAATAAGATCCAAATCAGTGGCATAAAACGCGCCTTTGCCCGGCTTATCAATAATCACTTCATTTGGTAATGGTGCTAGTTCTGGAACAATCTCCCAACCTGCTTCACCGCGGATTAGGATTTTGCCGCAAGGTCCATCATCGCCTATACCCGCTCCCATCTGCCGCGATCGCCACTGTTTATTTTCGGGTAAATCTGATAAGTCAGGACGGTGACCTTCACGGGTGTGCATTATGTGAAATCCCTTTTCCCTCAATACTTTTAATACTTTTTGAATTGGTGCGATGGGAGCGCGAGTGAGGGACAGATCGTAACCCATTTTGTCTACATAACCACCATGCCCGCAGAAATCAACCTGCATATCAATAATTAGAAAAACCGTATTTTTAGGACTTAAATTTCCATTGTATGGATAAGGGTAGGGATCGGCTTCGATCTGCATAATTGACTCATCTAGATTTACCTAACTCGATTATTTTAAGGCTTTACTGAGTTGGCGATCGCTACTTTAAATACCAAAACATACCAAAAAGATCCTATTTTGCTTAACTTTAATAAAGCTTCTATTTGAATATGTGAATTTCCGATTATTCCGATTATTCCGATTATACTTACGTTCTCCTACTGATAAAAACCGTAAAGTCTAAATCCTAAAATTTCAGTATATTTTCTATAATAAGTTGTTAACTAGCAACATTTCTATAGTTAGACTACAATCGAACTAAGCGAATTAAAGAACTATTAAAGGATCTTAGATTTATGATCAAAGCCTATGCCGCTCAAACTCCATCAGGAAAATTAGAACCTTTCGAGTATGACCCAGGAGTATTAGGAGCAGAAGAAGTCGAAATTCAGGTTGAATACTGTGGAATTTGTCATAGCGATCTGAGTATGCTCGATAACGAATGGGGTATCAGTCAATATCCTTTAGTCCCCGGACATGAAGTCGTAGGCACGATCTCTAAAGTAGGAGATACGGTTAAGAAATTACAAGTAGGACAAAGAGTAGGTTTAGGCTGGTATTCGCGTTCTTGTATGACTTGCGAATGGTGTGTAAGTGGCGATCGCAATCTCTGTCAAACTGCCGAGCAGACAATTGTGGGGAGACATGGAGGATTTGCCGATAAAGTCCGCGCCCATGAAGGTTGGGTAATTCGCTTGCCCGATGGACTCGATCCCGCCTCATCTAGTCCTCTTTTCTGCGGCGGCATTACTGTATTCAATCCGATCGTCCAATGTAATATCAAACCGACAGATCGGGTTGGGGTAATTGGCATTGGCGGCTTGGGGCATATGGCGTTGGGCTTCTTAAATGCTTGGGGTTGTGATGTTACGGCATTTTCCACTTCACCCGACAAAGAAGTAGAGGCAAGATCGCTAGGGGCAAATCACTTTATTAACTCTCGCGATCCTGAAGCGATTGCTAAAGCCGCTAATAGTTTTGATATGATTCTTTCTACCGTCGCTGTAGATTTGGACTGGGGTGCTTACATTTCGATGCTCAGACCCAAAGGCAGATTACATTTTGTCGGCATCACTCCAAATCCAGTTTCTAGTATGGTTTTCCCTTTAATTCTTGGGCAAAAATCGATTTCAGGTAGTCCGCTTGGCAGCCCCGCTACGATCGCTCAAATGTTAGAATTTACTGAACGTCATGATTTTAAACCAATGGTCGAAGAATTTCATTTCGATCGCATTAATGAAGCGGTCGAAAAACTGCGTTCGGGCAAACCTCGCTATCGTATAGTTCTCAAACACTAATTAATACACCGCTTGTATATTCTTTTATACTTATAGGGCTGCATCCTGCTTGAGGACTCCATCCCTAAACCCTTCCTCTTAAAAACTTGTTAACAAAAGACACGCATGGCTGATATCGGAATAATGACAGCACAGGTGCGACCAGAACGTGCCGTTGGACAAATTCATGTTTACGATGGCATGGGTAAAGGTAAATCTCAAGCGGCTTTAGGTGTGGTTTTGAGATCGCTTGGTCTTGGTATGGCAGCTACAGATCCTTCGGAAACTCGGATTTTACTTTTACGATTTCTTAAGGGTCATGGTCGAGAATATGCTGAAGATGTGGCGATCGCTGCCCTCAAGCAAGGATTTCCCCATTTAATCGATCAAGTTAGAACTGGACGTACCGAATACTTCACCGCCGATCAAATTACTGCCTTAGATCGATCCGAAGCTCAAAGGGGCTGGGACGTTGCCCGTGGGGCGATCGCCTCAGGTTTATATTCAGTGATTGTTTTAGACGAGCTCAATCCCGTTTTAGATTTAGGACTTTTACCCCTCGATCGAGTTATTAAAGATCTTAAAGGCAAACCCGAACACCTAGAAATTATTGCTACAGGTAGAGCCGCCCCTCAAGCTTTGCTTGAAATTGCCGATCTGCACTCAGAAATGCGTCCCCATGCTCCTAATGCCAATTTTGCCGAGTACGGGATTACAGGAATTGAAATTTATACAGGTGCGGGGAAAGGTAAGAGTACATCGGCACTAGGTCGGTCATTACAGGCGATCGGCAAAGGTATTAGTCGCGATCAATCCCACCGAGTTTTAATTATGCAATGGCTCAAAGGTGGTACGGGCTATACCGAAGATGCCGCGATCGCTGCCCTAAACCGAAGCTATCCCAATGTTGTCGATCATCAAAGATGTGGTCGAGATGCGATCGTCTGGAGGGGAAAACAAGAAGAGCTAGATTTTATCGAAGCCCAAAGGGGTTGGGAAATTGCTTCAGCCGCGATCGCCTCAGGAATGTATAAAACCATTATTTTAGACGAACTTAATCCCACTGTCGATCTAGAGCTTTTGCCTGTAGAACCGATCTTTCAGGCACTTTTGCGTAAACCACGCGATACCGAGATCATTATCACTGGGCGCTGCTACAAACAGCCTGCCTATTTCGATCTTGCTAGCGTTCATTCCGAAATGGTATGCCATAAACATTACTCAGATCGAGGGGTCGATCTAAAGCCAGGAGTAGACTTTTAAGGATTTACTAAAATAAGCCCTACTTTATAGTTGACAAATATTAACTCACAGAATATAGTTAAGAACTTATGCCTTGATGAGGCGAGATGTACACTCTCACTAAAACTACAGTCATTAGTGCATGAATAAACCAACACACATAACTCCTGCTTTTGCTTTACCAGATTTAGTAGAAATTCAGCGGGAAAGTTTTCGATGGTTCCTAGAAGAAGGTTTAATTGAAGAGTTAGATAGTTTCTCTCCCATAACTGATTATACAGGGAAGATGGAGCTACACTTCGTCGGAAAAGAATTTAAACTCAGAAGTCCTAAATACAGCGTTGATGAAGCCAAGCGGCGTGATGCTACTTACGCAGTTCAAATGTATGTCCCTACGAGACTTATTAATAAAGAAACTGGCGAAATCAAAGAGCAAGAAGTTTTCATAGGCGATCTACCTTTGATGACGGATCGCGGCACATTTATTATCAATGGAGCCGAACGGGTAATCGTCAATCAGATTGTCCGTAGCCCTGGTGTTTACTTCAAGTTAGACATAGACAAAAATAGCCGCCGTACCTACAACGCCAGCCTAATTCCCAATAGAGGAGCATGGCTTAAATTTGAAACAGATAAAAACGATCTAGTATGGGTCAGAATCGATAAGACCAGAAAACTCTCCGCCCAAGTACTCCTAAAGGCATTAGGTTTAACTGATGGCGAGATCTTCGACTCCCTTCGTCACCCTGAATACTTCCAGAAAACTATTGATAAAGAAGGTCAATTTGGTGAAGAAGAAGCACTGATGGAGCTTTATCGTAAGCTTCGTCCGGGTGAGCCTCCGACAGTAAGCGGCGGTCACCAGCTTTTAGAATCGCGATTCTTCGATCCCAAGCGTTACGATTTAGGTAAGGTCGGGCGTTACAAGCTCAATAAAAAGCTTCGCCTCAATATTCCTGATGAGAAGCGAGTTTTAACTTCTGAAGATATTCTCGCATCTATAAACTATTTGATTAATTTAGAGTTTGATGTCGGTCAAATTGATGATATCGATCACCTCGGTAATCGCCGAGTTCGTTCTGTTGGTGAACTTTTACAAAATCAAGTCCGCGTTGGTCTTAATAGATTAGAGAGAATTATCCGCGAACGGATGACTGTATCTGATTCTGACTCACTAACCCCAGCAGCTTTGGTTAACCCTAAACCATTAGTAGCAGCAATTAAGGAGTTCTTTGGCTCGAGCCAACTGTCCCAGTTTATGGATCAAACTAATCCTTTAGCTGAACTTACCCATAAACGTCGTATCAGTGCCCTAGGACCTGGTGGACTAACTCGCGAACGAGCAGGATTTGCAGTTCGAGATATTCATCCCAGTCATTACGGTCGGATCTGCCCAATCGAAACTCCTGAAGGACCTAATGCAGGCTTAATTGGCTCTTTAGCAACTCACGCACGGGTTAACCAGTATGGTTTCATTGAAACCCCTTACTATCCTGTGGAGTTAGGTAGAGTGCGAAGAGATTCAGCTCCGGTATACATGACTGCCGATGAGGAAGATGAATTGCGGGTAGCACCAGGTGATATCCCTACCGATGAATTGGGAAACATCACAAGTGATTTGGTACCTGTACGTTACCGCCAAGAGTTTGGAACTGCAACCCCGCAAGAGGTCGATTATGTAGCGGTATCCCCAGTTCAAATTATTTCTGTTGCCACATCTCTAATTCCATTTTTAGAGCATGATGATGCTAACCGTGCCCTTATGGGGTCAAACATGCAGAGGCAAGCTGTACCTTTACTTCGTCCAGAAAGACCTTTAGTGGGAACGGGTTTAGAGCCCCAAGCTGCTAGAGATTCTGGTATGGTCGTAGTATCTCGCACTGACGGACATGTTAGCTATGTTTCTGCAGACGAAATTCGAGTACGCTCTGATGCTGGTGGTGAAACTGCTTATTATCTCCATAAATATCAACGTTCTAACCAAGATACCTGCTTAAATCAACGTCCAATCGTATTCATAGGCGATCGCGTAGTTACTGGACAGGTAATGGCAGATGGATCGGCAACCGAAGGTGGAGAATTGGCACTTGGTCAAAATATCCTTGTCGCTTATATGCCGTGGGAGGGTTACAACTATGAAGATGCAATCTTAATCAACGAACGTCTTGTCTATGATGATGTTTATACATCTATTCATATTGAGAAGTTTGAGATTGAAGCCCGTCAAACTAAGCTCGGACCAGAGGAAATTACTAGAGAGATTCCTAACGTTGGTGAGGATACCCTTCGGCAACTTGACGAACAAGGCATTATTCGACCTGGTGCTTGGGTTGAAGCAGGAGATATTTTAGTCGGTAAAGTTACACCTAAAGGTGAATCCGACCAGCCACCTGAAGAAAAACTATTAAGAGCTATTTTTGGTGAGAAAGCTCGTGATGTTAGGGATAACTCTCTTAGGGTTCCTAATGGTGAGAAAGGTAGAGTAGTTGATGTTCGAGTATTCACACGCGAACAAGGTGACGAATTGCCTCCTGGAGCCAATATGGTTGTTAGGGTTTATGTTGCTCAAAAACGTAAAATCCAAGTTGGGGATAAGATGGCAGGCAGACACGGTAATAAGGGAATTGTTTCGCGCATATTAGCGAAAGAAGATATGCCCTACCTTGAGGACGGTACTCCTTTAGACATTGTTCTAAATCCCCTTGGTGTGCCTTCTCGGATGAATGTCGGTCAGGTCTTTGAATGCCTTTTAGCATGGGCAGGAGAAAATAGAGATGTGAGATTTAAAATCACACCTTTTGACGAAATGTACGGCGAAGAAATGTCTAGAACGTCAGTCCACGCTCAACTTGCTTTAGCTCAACGCGAAACTGGTGATGAGTGGCTCTTTAATCCAGACAATCCAGGTAAGCTTCAAGTTTATGATGGTCGTACAGGTGAACCTTTCGATCAACCTGTAACTGTTGGTAAAGCTTATATGCTTAAGCTAGTTCACCTTGTAGACGACAAGATTCATGCTCGCTCTACTGGACCTTACTCTTTGGTTACTCAACAGCCCTTAGGTGGTAAGGCGCAACAAGGTGGACAAAGGTTCGGGGAAATGGAAGTTTGGGCTTTAGAAGCTTTTGGTGCGGCTTACACTTTACAAGAGCTATTAACTGTAAAATCTGACGATATGACTGGTCGTAATGAATCTTTAAATGCGATCGTCAAGGGAAAAGCAATTCCTAGACCGGGTACACCAGAGTCCTTTAAAGTACTTGTTAGAGAGTTACAGTCTCTATGTTTGGATGTTTCAGTTCATAAACTGGAGTCAACAGAAGACGGAAAAAACACGGATACAGAGGTGGATTTAATGATCGATGTCAGCACTAGACGTACTCCATCACGTCCAACGTATGAATCTATATATAAAGACGATGAGGACTAACTATCTTTAATCTCTATTATCAAACATATATTTATCGAATTAGTATTACCGAAATTATCTAATAGAACTATAGGAAGCTTTACTCATGACAAAAGTGGAACAACGCTTTGATTATGTCAAGATTGGTTTGGCTTCTCCTGAAAGAATTAGAAATTGGGGAGAACGTACTCTTCCTAATGGACAAATTGTAGGAGAAGTTACGAAGCCTGAGACCATTAATTATCGTACGCTAAAACCTGAAATGGACGGTCTTTTTTGCGAACGTATTTTTGGTCCAGCTAAAGATTGGGAATGTCATTGTGGTAAATATAAGCGAGTTCGTCATCGAGGTATTGTTTGCGAGCGTTGTGGAGTAGAAGTTACAGAGTCTAGGGTTCGTCGCCATCGTATGGGCTTTATTGGTCTGGCAGCACCAGTTACTCATGTCTGGTATCTAAAAGGCATTCCTAGTTACATGGCAACACTTTTAGATATCCCACTTAGGGATGTTGAACAGATCGTTTACTTTAATGCCTATGTGGTATTAGATATAGGAAATGCTCCCAACTTAACATATAAGCAACTTTTAAGTGAAGACCAGTGGATTCAGTTAGAGGATCAAATTTATGCTGAAGATTCTGAATTAGAAGGTATTGAGGTTGGAATTGGCGCAGAAGCAGTTCAACAATTACTGAACAATATTAATCTTGAGCTAGAGGCAGAAAAACTGCGCGAAGAGATATCAGGTTCAAAAGGTCAGAAACGAGCCAAATTAATTAAGCGCTTGCGAGTAGTTGATAATTTTGTGGCGACTGGTTCGCGTCCAGAGTGGATGGTATTACAGTATATTCCCGTAATTCCTCCAGACTTACGTCCAATGGTTCAGTTGGACGGTGGACGTTTTGCTACTAGCGATCTGAATGATTTGTACCGCCGTGTTATCAATAGGAATAATCGGTTAGCGCGTCTTCAAGAGATTCTAGCCCCTGAGATTATAGTGCGTAATGAGAAGCGTATGCTTCAAGAAGCAGTCGATGCTTTGATTGATAACGGCAGACGCGGGCGAACGGTAGTTGGAGCTAACAATCGACCTCTCAAATCGCTGTCTGATATTATTGAAGGTAAGCAGGGACGGTTTCGTCAGAACCTTTTAGGAAAGAGAGTTGATTACTCTGGACGATCGGTAATTGTAGTTGGTCCGAGCCTTAAGATTCATCAATGTGGATTACCAAAGGAAATGGCAATTGAATTATTTCAACCATTTGTAATCCATCGCTTAATTAAGATGAACTTAGTTAATAATATCAAAGCTGCTAAGAAGTTAATTCAGCGTAACGATCCTGCTATTTGGGATGTCTTGGAAGATGTGATCCGCGATCATCCTGTGATGTTGAATCGTGCTCCTACACTTCACCGTCTGGGTATTCAAGCTTTTGAGCCGATTTTGGTTGAAGGGCGGGCAATTCAGCTTCATCCTTTAGTTTGTCCTGCATTCAATGCTGACTTTGATGGCGATCAGATGGCGGTTCACGTACCCTTATCTATTGAGGCGCAGGCTGAGGCAAGGCTGTTGATGCTTGCTTCTAACAATATTCTTTCTCCTGCCACTGGAAGACCTATAGTTGCACCCAGTCAAGATATGGTTTTAGGCTGCTATTACCTAACTGCCAGTAACCCCGATCCTCAAATTGGCGAAGGACGTTATTTTTCTAATTTTAATGATGTAGTAATGTCATACGAACATAAACAAGTCACATTGCACTCCAAGATTTGGGTGAGGTTTGAAGGGGATCTGGAAGGTGACGGGGCTGAAGGCTTACCGCTAACGGAGATTGTTGACGAAAGTGGATTTAAGGTCAAAAACTATCCATTCCGACGAGTTCGCGAAGATCCAGATGGCAAGGTCATCTCTCAATACATTCTCACTACTCCTGGCAGGATTATCTTTAATCAATCGATTTATAGCTCCTTGGCAGTTTGAGGTATTCCCTCGCAGTTATCAAGTATTCCAATATTGAAATTAATAATAGAGATTAAAGTCATGACAGATTTACAGACATCTGACCAAAGCTCACCCAGAATTTTTATCAATCGTACGGTAGATAAAGGACAGCTGAAAAAATTAATTGCTAGAGCTTTTACAAATCATGGTACCTTTGCTGCGGCAAGTATGGCTGATGAATTAAAAGCACTAGGATTTCGCTATGCTACCCAAGCGGGTGTATCGATTAGTGTTGACGATCTACAGATTCCCCCCAAAAAGAAAGAGCTGCTCAGGGCTGCTGAGGTAGAAATTGAGTCTACTGAAAATCGTTACACTCGTGGAGAGATCACTGAGGTTGAAAGATTTCAAAAGGTAATTGATACTTGGAACCAGACAAATGAGTCTTTGAAAGATGAAGTTGTGAAGAATTTTAGAAGTAATAATCCTTTAAATTCCGTATATATGATGGCTTTTTCAGGAGCCAGAGGAAATATTTCTCAGGTTCGGCAGTTAGTAGGCATGAGAGGCTTAATGGCTAATCCTCAGGGTGAAATTATTGATTTACCAATTAAGACTAATTTCCGTGAAGGTTTGACTGTAACTGAGTATATAATCTCCTCCTACGGCGCACGTAAGGGGTTGGTAGATACTGCTTTACGTACGGCTGACTCTGGTTATCTTACTCGGCGATTGGTCGATGTTTCTCAAGATGTAATCATTCGAGAGATCGATTGTGGTACGACACGTGGGATTACGGTTGGGGCGATGAAAGATGGCGATCGCACATTAATCAAGTTAGAAGATCGTCTGTTTGGTCGGGTAGCGGCAGAAGATATAGTTCATCCTCAAAATGGAGAAGTTATAGTCGCACGTAATGGAGCTATTTCCGATGATTTATCCAAAAAAGTTGCGGGAGCGGGCGTAGAAAAAGTTTTAATTAGATCGGCTTTAACTTGTGCTTCAACGCGATCGGTATGTCAAGCTTGTTATGGATGGAGTCTCGCCCATGCCAAATTTGTTGACATTGGTGAAGCCGTAGGAATTATTGCTGCCCAGTCAATTGGAGAGCCCGGAACCCAACTAACTATGCGGACATTCCATACTGGAGGTGTATTTACGGGTGAGGTAGCACAACAGTATCGGGCAGGATTTGACAGTACAGTTAAATTCTCTAAAAAGTTGCGGGTTAGACCGATGCGAACTCGTCATGGTGAAGATGCATTTGTGGTGGAATCCGATGGTGATGTAGTTTTAGAAGGTGGAGGTAAGAAAGAAGTTCTGTCAGTCACGCAAGGCTCAACTTTATTGATTAAAGACGGCGAGAAAGTAAAACAGAATAGGTTAATTGCCGAGTTGCCTGCAGCTGGAAGAACTGCCCGTAAAACTACCGAAAAAGCAACTAAGGATGTTGTTTCTGACCTATCAGGTGAGGTTCTGCTTCCCGAGCTAGTACCCGAACAAAAGAAAGATCGCCAAGGTAATTTCAGTTACATAGCTCCAAGAGGTGGATTGATCTGGATTTTAGGAGGAGAAGTTTATAACTTGCCACCTGGTGCCGAACCTATCGTTAAAAACGGCGATCGCATTGATATTGATGGGGTTTTAGCTGAAACTCGTCTTGTCACAGAGCATGGTGGTACAGTTCGACTCAATCAAATTGATAGTCGTAATAGCCGTGAAGTAGAGATAATTACGGCATCTGTAGTCTTAGATGAAGCTCAAGTAGTACAGGAGAGCTTTCAAGGTGGAGAGCACTATATTTTAGAGGCACACGGCGGGCAAAGATTTTCACTTAAGGCTACGCCTGGAACTAAAGTTATTACTAACCAAGTGATTGCCGAGTTAATTGATGATACATATCGCACGAATAGCGGTGGAATTATTAAATATTCTGGGGTCGAAGTTGCCAAACGCAGTAAAGGTAAACAAGGGCAAGAAGTAGTCAAAGGTGGCACCTTGTTATGGATTCCTGAAGAGTGTCATGAAGTTAATAAGGATATTTCCTTACTGTTGGTTGAGGATGGACAATATATAGAAGTAGGGACAGAAGTTGTTAAGGACATTTTTTCTCAAAGCGCAGGCGTAGTCGAGGTTACTCAAAAGAACGATATCCTACGCGAAATCGTAATTAAACCTGGAAATCTACACCTAACAGACGATCCGCAAGTGGCAATGCGTAAACATGGAAATCTCGCTTTTCCAAGTGATGAAGTTATGCCAGGGTTGGTATCTGAGGAACTAAGATACGTTGAATACGTAGAGACTCCAGAGGGTTCAGCTTTGTTACTACGACCCGTAGAGGAATTTACTGTCCCAGATCAGCCACCAGTACCCAGTCAAGAGTCGGTAAATCAAATTGGACGCTCAATCAAACTACGGGCTGTACAACGTCTTCCCTATAAAGATGGGGAACGGGTTAAATCTATTGATGGATTGGATTTGCTCCATACCCAACTGGTTCTTGAGATTGATACTGAATCACCTCAACTTGCTGCAGATATTGAGTTTGTAGCTGATGAGAACGAGCCAAATATTTTAAAGTTGCAACTTGTGATTTTAGAGTCTCTGATCGTACGCCAAGATATTGCTGCCGACCCTACTCAAGGTAGTACCTCAACTCGAATTTTGGTATCTGACGGTGAAGCGATCGCTCCAAATGCAGTTGTGGCATTAACTCAAATCCTATGTAAACAGGCAGGAACAGTTCGAGGTATTCGCAAAGGGGATGAATTAGTCCGCCGTATCTTATTAGTTACTGATGAAGATCTGATAAAAATCAACTGTGATACATCTAAAAGCAAAGTTGGCGATTTGCTAAAGGCTGGTGATAATGTCGGGGGTAGTATAGCTTTGCCAGAGTCTGGACAAGTTATAGAAGTTAATGAGAACTCTGTAACTATTCGTAAGGGTCGTCCCTATCTTGTTTCTCAAGGAGCAGTCCTGCAAATTTCAAATAGCGATCTAGTGCAAAGAGGGGATAGTCTGGCATTATTAGTATTTGAGCGAGCTAAAACTGGAGATATTATCCAAGGATTACCCCGTATTGAAGAGCTTTTAGAAGGACGTAAGCCTAAAGAAATGTGCATATTGGCACAACGAGGCGGAGCAGTTCAAGTTGTATATGATGCCGATGAGAATGTAGAAATCAAAGTCGTTGAAGATGACGGAATTGTAACTGATTATCTGATTGGATCGGGACAGAGTTTAATTATTTCAGATGGACAAATCATTCATGCAGCAGAGCCGATTACTGACGGTCCAGCTAACCCTCATGATATTTTAGATATCTATTTTAAGTTTTATCGCGAAACCGATAACATTAAAGATGCTGCCCTTAAGAGTCTCCAAAAAGTTCAGGAATTTTTAGTAAACCAAGTTCAATCAGTCTATCAATCGCAAGGTGTAGACATTTCTGATAAACATATTGAGGTTGTCGTCAAGCAAATGACTTCAAAGGTGCGGATTGATGACGGTGGTGATACGACTAGATTGCCGGGCGAGTTAGTTGACCTTCATCAAGTTGAGCAAATCAATGAAGCAATGGCAATAACTGGTGGAATACCTGCAGAATACACTCCTGTACTGATGGGTATTACTAAAGCCAGTTTAAATACCGATAGTTTTATCTCCGCAGCTAGTTTCCAAGAGACAACTCGAGTTCTGACCGAAGCGGCTATTGAAGGTAAATCTGATTGGTTACGTGGACTAAAGGAAAATGTGATAATCGGCAGACTAATTCCGGCTGGCACTGGATTTAACGCCTACGAGAATCCAACCGTAGATTTAGATGCAGATTTGATGGAGGAGGTAGTTTATGAATCTCCGATCGCTTTTGATGAAAAGTCAGACGATCTGGTTATAGACGATCGCATAGCTAGAACTTACCAACCAATGAGCTTTAATGTGCCCATAGAAGACGATCTTGTTGATGATGGAATTGAATATGAAGATATCGATGATGATGAAGAAATAGATGAAGTAGATGATGAGATAATTGAATAAAATCAGCTAGTTGTGGGGAAATTCTCACCACAGATTCCCCATACATGATTATGTTTTTAGCAGAGACACCTCGAACTTTTGTTAAATATTCCCATGCCGCTTGACTATCCGTATAAAGTTGAGACTCGTTCGGAAGATTTCCTTGACTCAGCCCATAACCCCGATAGTCAATTGCCAACACCGAAAAACCAAGTTGTCTGAGCCCATCGATTCTTGCCAAGTTATAGCTAGACTTTAAAACTTGGGATGGCTCTTTGGGTAGAGATGGAGTTTCACCCGATTTAGGTTTAGGGAACCACCAACTGTGAATTTTTTCTTTCGAGCTGGCGATCGTAATCCAAACATCTTGATATGGAAGCCGATAACCTGAATCGCTGGGCAGTGTGGCGATATCTGGATTAGGTTTATAGATAAGCTGGCGTTGCTGAATATAAAAAAATGCACATATTCCAATGTAGGTAAAGCCTATTACAATAGTTCGGACAAAATTTAAAGCTTAAAACCCTTACTCCTTCCTGCTTAGGATCTAGCTTGCTATTTAATTAGTAGTGAGCCTAATCTCTAAGTGGCAATTAAATAAATACTTTCGCAAACCATTGCTCTTCAAACCTTGTAGCCTCTTTACAAAACTGTCCGAAGTATTGCTATTAGACAAGTTACAAAAAAGAAAATACTATTCTTTATGTT
>CAZLKI010000013.1:12160-21749 GCA_964560035.1 uncultured Synechococcus sp. | reverse complement strand
TAATTACGTCTGTCTAATCTTGTCGCAAATTTACCCAACTACTTTCTCCATCTAACCAATATTCTTTTTTCCAGATTGGCGCATTTTGTTTGAGGGTGGCGATCGCATAGCTACAGGCACTAAAAGCAGCCTCACGATGGGGCGATCCAATTGCGACTAAAACACTAATTTCTCTAACCTTAAGTCGTCCGAGTCGATGATGAATTACCACCGAACTAATTTCAGGATATTTAGTTTGACTTTCATTGGCAATCTGGGCAAAGACCTTTAATGCCATTTGGTCGTAGCCTTGATAATCTAAGTAATCTACCGCCCTCCCGCCTGTTTGGTTGCGTACCATGCCACTCATTAACACCACTGCACCATTCTCAGCCCCATCCGCCATGTCATAAGCGATCGCAATATCTAAAGGCTCAAAGGTTAATTTAAAGTCCGTCTTAAGTGCAAGTAGATTTATAGATGGATTTGCAGATAAATCCGTAGCTAGATCGATAGTTATAGATGTCATTTCAGGCAATCCCAAATTTTGAATATATCGATTTGTTCTTAAGATAATGAATAGGTAGTGAATTAAAAGAAAGCATTAATATCGGCTCTGCCAGAAGTTTTAAGCCAATTTTGAGCTTCGATATAGTTATTAGGCGCAATCCGAATCGCTCTTACCCAATATTCAGTAGCTTGAGTAAAATATTCTTCTTTTAGATCTTCATTTTCAGTCTTTTCACCCTTGTAGTGATAGATTACAGCAATATTATTTAAGGCTTGAGGTAGCCGAGGATTGATGTCGATCGCTTGTTGATACATATCTAAAGACCGATCGTGATCGCCATTGCTGGCATAAATTAAACCAATATTGTAAAGAATATAGCTGCGATCGTAAGGATTTTCTTCGAGTTTTAATGCCTCTTCGTAATTTTCTAGTGCTTCAGCATACTCGCCATCTCCTTGAGCAGACATACCATCGCGGTAGTAAGCGAATGCCTCTTTTTCTTTTTGACTGGCAGGAAAGAACTTGAGAATGGTATCGGCGATAACCGTAAAAGTTTGATCGACAAAATTATCGTTACGTTGGGATCTAGACATGAGTTTAAGTCAGGTTTTTTCTTATTCTGCCATCTATTTTTAATAGTTAGTCAATAGTTAGCAATTAGTACGCAATTATTTACCTATGAGTCTGCTAACAAAATTTTCAAGGATTCATCACACCAAGCTACCCAGTCGGCTTCATAGCGAATTCCTCTGCCAATGCCAATTTGGCAATAAATCTTACCTTCTTTTGGCAAGAGACCTCGATCGAACATTTGCTCATATCCTGTTAATTCGACTTTTAAGCGATCGCAATTTTCTTGATGAATTTGGCGGCGATGCTCGATATCTTTAATAATTACCGATCGCGGTACTAGATGGGCGGCTTTGAGTTTTCCAGCGATCGTCTCCCTAATTACGGTTGGTTCCGATGGTTCCATTACCCATTTAATTAATTCTTGGGTTCCCGATTCGGTTAAGCAATAGACTTTTTTGTCTAAACGCCCTTCTTGGGGAATTGCTTGATAAGAGACTGCACCTTGTTGTTCTAGTTTAGAAAGCTCTTTATAAACCTGCTGCTGGCTGGCTTTCCAATAACAACCAACAGTACCATCAAATTTTTTTGCCAGATCGTATCCACTTTGGGGACTTAGGGATAAAACTGACAAAATGATATGACCTAGAGACATAGAGATTTTAGGTAATTACTTGAGATTTTTTACTTGACATTTTTCCATGTTCTAGTTTATCTTACTGCATATACACAATTTATTGAGTAAAATTATTTGTATACAACTGGTTGTATACCCTTAAAATTCTATGCAAATATCCCAACGCATAATTAATCCGATTTCAATTGGAATTGCTGCGGCGATCGCCATTATTGGATCGACTTCTATTTATTTTCTCTCATCTCGAACTCAAACTTCAGTTATTGCTTCCGATACTGCTGCTGAAGTCAAGGTTAGTAAGATTATGGCTTTGGGCAGATTGGAACCCCAAGGTGAGACTATTCGGCTCTCGGTAACTGAATCGAGTGGGAGTACGCGCGTAGCCAAGATTTTGGTTAAAGAAGGAGAAAAAGTGCGATCGGGTCAAATAATCGCTATTTTAGATAGCCGCGATCGCCGAGCTTCAGCCCTAGAACAGAGTCAAGAACAAGTAAAAGTCGCCCAATCCAAGTTAGCCCAAATCGAAGCGGGGGCAAAGTCTGGAGAAATCCAAGCACAGAAAGCGAATATCTCTCGGCTCGAATCTGAACTAGATGGGCAAATTGCCACCCAAGCAGCCACAGTCACAAGAAGTGCAGCGGAACTAAGAAATGCCGAATCTGAATATCAACGCTATCAATCTATTTATCAAGATGGTGCGGTTTCAGCCTCAATTAGAGATGGACGTTTACTAACTCTGCAAACTGCTCAAGCAAGACTGAGAGAAGCAAAAGCGGCTCAAGAACGCACGATCGCCACGGTTAAAGATCAATTAAAAGAGGCAAAAGAAACCCTAAATCGCATTGCTGAAGTCCGTCCTGTAGATGTGAATGTGGCTAGGGCAGAAGTAGATAGTGCGATCGCCTCAGTCAAACAAGCCGAATCAGAATTAGAGCTTTCCAATGTGAGATCGCCCCGCGATGGCAGGATTCTTAAAATTAATACGAAGTCAGGGGAAGTGATTAGCGATCAGACTAAGGGCATTGCCGAAATTGGTAATACAGATACCATGTACGCCGTAGCGGAGGTTTACCAAAGTGATATTAAGCAAGTAAAAATGGGACAGACAGCTATTATCACCAGTAATGCTTTTAAGGGAGAACTCAAAGGAACTGTCGATCAAATCGGTTGGCAAATAGCGAAGCAGGATGTATTAGGAACCGACCCCGCCGCCAGTCAAGATGCCCGTGTAGTAGAGGTGAAAGTTAGACTCACGCCCGCAGCCAGTCAAGTTGTAGGGAATTTAACTAATTTGCAATTAAAAGTGGCGATCGCCCTTTAAAGCTTTTTATAAAGCTCATCGGAAATTTATTCGAGATAACCTTAGTGATAAATCTATGATTAAACGCCGTATTTTTCTCGCATGGCTGCAACTAACCCATCAAAAAACTCGCCTAATTGTGGCACTTTTGGGAATCGGATTTGCTGGAATGTTGATGTTCATTCAGTTGGGATTTCAAGCGGCATTGTTTGATAGTAATACTAGGGTGCATCAGCTTCTAGATGCGGATTTAGTCTTAATCAGTCCGCAGGCAAGAAACCTCCCAAATATGCAGACATTTCCGCGCCGTCGCCTTTATCAGATTATGAATCTTACGGGAGTAGAATCAGCAGAAGCATTATATGTAAATTTTGCCGATTGGAAGAATCCCACAACTCGCGCTAGTAGCAGTATTTTGGTCATCGGTTTCGATCCTAGCAGTTCTCCATTTAAATTAGAGGAAGTCAAGAACAATCTCAATGCCATCAAGATCCCCGATACTTTGATGTTCGATCGCGCTGCTAGAGGCGAATTTGATGCTACGGTTAAAAATTTAGAGAAAGGACAAGAGGTAAAAACTGAAATTGCGGGTCGAGAAGTTACCCTTGATGGTTTATTTACGATCGGAGCTTCTTTTGCAGCAGATGCCAGCTTACTCACCAGTGATAGCAACTTTTTGAGAATTTTCCCCCAAAGAACGAATAGCGAAGTCAGTGTAGGCTTAGTCAAACTCAAAGCTGGAGTTGATCGCGATCGCATCTTAAAGAACTTGATTGAGACCTATCCTGTAGATGAATTCGTGGTAGTTAAAACTGACAAGCAGCGAATTACTAAACTTAAAAGTGAGATTACAGAAGCAGATCTTAAAGTTGGAGATATCATTTTTGATGACATCAGAGTGATGACTGCCGAGAAGTTTGCTAATTTTGAGAAAACCTATTGGCAAAATAATACTTCCATTGGTTTTATCTTCACTTTAGGAACGGGAATCGGATTTATTGTCGGCGTAGTGATTGTCTATCAAATCCTTTATAGCGATGTTTCCGATCATTTAGCCGAATATGCCACACTCAAAGCGATGGGCTTTACCAACTTTTATCTTTTGGGAGTCGTGTTTCAAGAAGCTCTGGTTTTGGGAATCTTGGGATTTATCCCCGGCTTTGCGATCGCTTTAGGATTATATAATCTCACCCGTAATGCCACCCGTCTACCAATAGCCATGACTAGCGATCGGGCTTTATTGGTTTTGAGTTTAACTATAATTATGTGTGTAATCTCAGGCATAATTTCCATGCGAAAACTCCAAGCCGCCGATCCTGCTGATATTTTTTAGCCACGATCAGCATTTTATTCAAGCTGGTTTTCAAAATTTAATTACTTAGGAGCAAATATGATTGATATCAAACAATTTCAAGGTGTAGGGCTAGTTACAATTCTCAGTTTAATTCTATTTTTTGTACTTACCCTTAATGTCGGTAGAGCTAGGGTAAAATATCAAGTTCCCGTACCGCAGATTAGTGGAAATGAAGACTTTGAGCGGGTGTTTCGGGTGCAGCAGAATATGCTCGAGCAGTTAATTATGTTTCTTCCTGCCCTTTGGCTATTCTCATTATTTGTAAATGCGATCGCCGCTAATATTATTGGAGGGATCTGGATTGTGGGCAGAATTCTCTATGCTTGGGGCTACTATGCCGAGGCAAAGAAAAGATTTTTAGGCTTTGCAATTAGCTCTCTAGCAACCACCATCTTGCTATTAGGTAGTTTGATTGGCATAGGTAAATTATTATTGAATGTGTGATATATAATAACTGTTCGATATAAATCTCTAAAAATATTTGTGGAAATACTTAAATTTGAACTTCCCATCTATTCCTTTCAGATCGATTTTAACGGTCACGTTAGCAACATTGTTTACAGTCAGTGGATGGAAATTGGCAGAACTAAGCTTTTAGAGGCGATCGCGATGCCCGTTCATAAAATTGCCGAGGAAGGTTTTGTCCCAGTTTTAATTAGTACTGAAATCACATTCAAAAGTCCTTTACTCATCGGAGATATCGTTCGAGTTGAGCTATGGCTCTCAGAATTGCGTCATGCCTCGGCAGTAATGTCATTTAATTTCTTTAAAGATAATAACGGAGAAAATATTCTAGTGGCGATCGCCAAGCAAAAGGGAATCTTTGCCGATAGATACACGATGAAACCTTACCGCTTAAAACCCGCACAAAGAGAGAAATTCGCAAAATTTTTACATCCCATTTCGCCTAATTCTTTAGAACAGGAGCTAAAAGTATGACCCAAGAACTAGCTATTTCTATCCGAAACTTGAATTTCTACTTTGGACAGGGAGTCTTAAAAAAGCAGATTTTGTTTGACATCAACCTAGAAATAAATGCAGGTGAAATTGTGATTATGACTGGACCTTCAGGATCGGGTAAGACAACGCTTTTAACTTTAATTGGCAGCTTGCGATCGCTCCAAGAAGGCAACATGAAGATCCTTGGAAATGAACTCTTAGGTGCTACCAAGTCCAAGATGATCGAAGTTAGAAGGAACATCGGTTATATTTTTCAAGCGCATAATCTTTTAGGTTCGCTCACAGCCCAACAGAACGTACAAATGCCCTTAGAACTCCACGACGATATCTCTTTTGCCGAGACCAAATCCCGTGCTAAAGAAATTCTCAGCAATGTCGGATTGGCAGAAAAAGTTAACTATTATCCTGATAGTTTATCGGGCGGACAAAAACAAAGAGTGGCGATCGCCCGTGCTTTAGTCAGTCATCCCAAGTTGGTATTAGCCGATGAGCCTACAGCCGCCTTAGACAGTAAATCTGGTCGCGATGTGGTTAGTTTAATGCAAAAACTGGCAAAAGAACAAGGCTGTACAATTTTAATGGTGACCCACGATAATCGCATTTTAGACATAGCCGATCGCATCGTGCACATGGAGGATGGCTATTTAGCAAAAGATGCCATACAAAGCGATTCTGTCCCTGCTCTAGCTGCTCATTAATCTTAAAATAAGTACTAAAAAATAACTACTATGACAATCACCTTAGAAACCCCTAAAACCAAATATATTTCTCCCGAAGAATATCTTGCTTCCGAAGAAATTGCTGAATATAAAAATGAATACATCAACGGTGAAATTATACCTATGACTGGCGGAACTACAAATCACAATCAAATTATTTTGAACCTGATAGCTGAATTAATCTATAAGTTCAAAACCTCAGACTATCGAGTTTACTCTGAAAACGTCCGTGTGTGGCTACCCCAACTTCAAATATATACTTATCCCGATGTTATGCTAGTTGCTGAAGAAGTTGAATATTATAGCGATCGTAATGACACTATTACTAACCCCCAAGTAATTTTTGAAGTTCTTTCCCCCTCTACCCAAAGCTACGATCGCCAAGATAAATTTGATTACTATCGAACTATTCCGACATTCAAAGAATATTTACTAATCGATCAAAATCGTCAACGTATCCATCAGTTTTCAAAAAAATCAACAAAGGAATGGATTATGCGAGAGTACGATGCCGAAGACCAGAACGTAATCCTAACATCACTTGAATTTCAAATTTCCCTAGAAGATATATACAGCAAAGTAAAACTGGAAACTGAGTAGGCTGTTTGTCCTGCTAAACTAAACTTGTTGAGGAGTAACAGAACTAAAATTTATGCGAATTTCCCTAATCAGCCTTGGTCTTGGCTTAATTTTGACCCCAACTGCTCAGGCACAAGTAATATTTTTTAATAACGATCTCCCCACTTCTGCCCCATTAGTTGTTCCTACAACTCCCAGTCAAGTCAGAATTGAAAAGACCCAACCCATTACTTTAGAAGAAGCTCTGGCGATCGCCAATCGTAATAACCGCGATGTTATTCAAGCAAAAATTAACATAGATCGCGGTAGAGCCGTGGTCAAAGAAGCCGAAGCCGCTCGATTACCAACTATTAACGCTTCGGGGAGTTACACATTTAATGACTCTGCCCAAGCCCGATTAGGAAATATCTCCAGTGGTTTTGGCTCTGCTAACAGTTTCGGAGATACCAGTACCATTTCTCAACCCGTTTCTGCCACGATTGGACTAAACTACAACGTCTATACATCGGGATTGGTAGAGTCAAATGTTAGTGCTTCAGAAAACCAACTGCGAATTTCCGAGCTAGAGCTAAATCGGATTACCCAAACCGTCAGAATCGCCGTAGTTACTGCCTACTATAATCTGCAAAATACCGACGAAAATGTCAGAATTCAACAAAAGTCTGCGGAAAACTCCCAACGCAGTCTTAGAGATACACAGGCACTAGAACGGGCAGGAGTCGGCACCAGATTTGATGTATTGCAGTCCCAAGTCCAGCTTGCAAATTCACAACAGGCATTGTTAGATGCCCAAGCCAGCCAACTTACTGCCCGCCGAGAATTGGCACGTCAAATCGAATATCCGATGAATCTCGATTTATCTGCTGCCGATAAGATCGAACCTATTGCTCCTTGGAGACTAACCTTAGAAAATACTATTCTTTTAGCTCTTAAAAATCGGTCAGAATTAGATACCCAAAAGCTGCAACGTGAAGTTGCCCGCGATCGCGCCCGTGCTAGTATTGCCCGTCTTGGACCCCAAGTTGGTTTGACTGCCAACCTCGACACGGCTGATAATTTTAATCAAACAGGCGGATTTGCCCTTGGCTATAGATTTGGGGTCAATGTCAGCATTAGTCTATTTGATGGTGGGGTTGCCAGCGCTCAAGTCGACCAATTTAAAGCTGACCAAGCTCTTGCCGAAAGTCGATTTCAACAATCTGCCAGTCAAGTTAGGTTTGATGTAGAGCAAGCTTTTATCAGTTCTCAGTCTCGACGCAGCCAAATCGATACCGCAACCAGAGCCGTAGAGCAGTCCACTGAGGCATTACGTTTAGCCCGCCTCCGTCTCAGTGCTGGGGTGGGAACTCAACTGGAAGTGATTAGGGCTGAGGATGACTTAACCCGTGCCGATGTCAACCGCCTCCAAGCAATCATTGGCTACAACCAGTCAATATCCAATTTACAACGCGCAATTAATGGGCTTTAGTTTAGACTGAGTAATATGACACGCGTAATTATCATCGGGGCGGGAATCGGCGGACTGACGACTGGGGCGTTACTGGCAAAACGGGGCTATGAAGTGCAAATTTTTGACCAAGCGATCGCCGCAGGAGGATGTGCATCTACTTTTAAACGTCAAGTTAAGGGAGAAATTTTTACATTTGATGTTGGGGCAACTCAAGTTGCAGGCTTAGAAGTAGGAGGAATCCATCACCGTATTTTTACCGAGCTTGGCATAGAAATTCCTGCGGCTACACCTTGCGATCCCGCCTGTGCCGTGTATTTACCCAATGAAACCGAACCTATAAATATTTGGCGCGATCCAGATAAATGGCAAGCCGAAAGACAAAGGCAATTTCCGAATAGCGAACCATTTTGGCAGTTTTTACAGGATTTATTTCGCCCTAGTTGGAGCTTTCAGTCCCGCAATCCAATTTTACCGCCCCGCAATCTTGCGGATTTAGTCCAACTGTTAAAAGCGATGCGTTGGGATACTTTAACTACGGTTCCTTTTACCCTTTCCACAGTAGGAGATGCCCTCAGAGGATTTGGCTTAGAAGGCGATCGCCGTTTGCAAACTTTTTTAGATCTTCAGCTTAAACTTTATTCTCAAGTCAATGCCGAAGAGACGGCTTTACTCTATGCCGCGACCAGTATGGCGGTTTCTCAAGCTCCTTTAGGATTATGGCATCTCAAGGGCAGTATGCAAGTTTTAAGCGATCGCCTGATCGAAGCATTAGAAAAGTATGGAGGTAAAATCTTCATGAGACATACGGTGCAGGCGATCGACCCTAAATCAGTACAAGTAAAAGTTTATAATCAGCGCACTCAAGCTATCAATTGGGAAGCGGCGGATCGGATAATTGCAAATGTAACAGTACAAAGCTTAGTGCGGTTATTAGGCGATCGCGCCCCAAAAGGATATAAGAAACGAGTCCAAAATCTCAAGCCCGCATCAGGTGCTTTTGTAGTTTATCTGGGCGTAGATCGAAAAGCCATTCCCGATCGCTGCGCTCCTCACCTTCAGTTTTTAGATAAGTATTCCAATCATGGAGAAGATACCCGTTCGCTTTTTGTCTCAGTTAGTCAAGAAGGAGACGGCAGAGCACCCGCAGGTAAGGCGACAATTATCGCTTCGGAATTTACCGATATATTTGCTTGGGAAAGCGAAGACTACGAAACTTTAAAAAAAGCATATACCGAACGGGCGATCGCTCAACTTGGGAAGTATTTTAATCTAAAAGATAATATTATCTACCAAGAAGCTGCTACTCCGCGGACATTTATCCGTTTTACTGGTCGCGATCGCGGCATGGTGGGCGGTATCGGGATGAGAGTTTCAACTTTTTCACCCTTCGGTTTTGCCAATCGTACTCCCTTAAAAAACATCTGGTTAGTTGGAGATTGTACCCATCCCGGAGAAGGAACCGCAGGAGTCAGCTATTCGGCAGTAAGTGTTGTTAATCAATTAACAGGGCAATTAACAGGGCAATTAACA
>CAZLKI010000013.1:0-12060 GCA_964560035.1 uncultured Synechococcus sp. | reverse complement strand
CAATTAACAGGGCAATTAACAGGGCAATTAACACGTTAATTGGTAGAGCAATTGGCAAAATCTACTTTTAAGGATTAGTGAGAATAGTTTACAGAATTACATCTTACGCGCCTATAGTGTTCACTATGCGTATGCAAATTAGAAATTCTAATGCTAAAAAATATAACCTTAAGTGCTGACCAACAACTCATTCAAATCGGATTTCAAATCAATGGAAGTAATTATCACCTACTCCCTCAATCCGTAAACTGATACGACAATGGGAAAGGAGTTAAATTAAGGCTTAGTTAAGATAGTTTCTGGATTAGCGATCGCCGCATTAATCTCACCCAACTGAACCGATAATTCCGAATCATCTAACTGATTTTCTAACTGATTTAGAACAGGAGATTGATCTTCGACATTCCTACCACTCACCAAGTAAATGCTAGTCAAGGTTAACAGCACGCCCAGCCATTGAATTTGGGTCAGGGTTTCACTTAAAAAAATCCGTCCAAAAATAATTGCAAATACAGGAGTCGAAAAAGTTAAAGCACTAAGCCTAGTAAGATTGCCCGATGAAGCCAAGTAAAAAAATAATCCATAGGCGATCGCTCCACCTAGAACGCTCATATACGCCATTCCCAGCCAGCCCCAAGTATTCAGATCTTGCCAAACTGAGGTTTCAATTTGATTGGAAAGCAATAACAAAGGCAAGCCACCAATAATCATGTGCCAACCTGTAGCGGCAACTGGATCGGCATTTTGCACGACGGGACGAATCAAAATCGTACCCACTGCCATCGCCAGCGATGCTCCTAACATCAGCCACTCGCCCAAACTAAAAACTCCGACATCCCAAACTTTATGAAAATCTCCTATTAGCAAAAAATGCCAAAGCTGATGGGGCAAGCCAATTAAACCAATACCGATAAATCCCACGCCTAAGCCCATAATTGCAACTTTTCCGATGCGCTCTTTGTAAAATAAAGCTGCCATGAGTGCCACTGCCAAAGGTTGAGAATCAATTAATAACGATCCCAAACCAGCCCCCGTCTGCATTAAGCCAAATGCCAAAAATCCTTGAAATAAAGTGCCGTCAATTAGTCCAAATAAGGTAATCCACAGCCACGCCTTCCAGCCCTGAGGTTGCGATCGCCCCAAAATACTTGCCAATCCCACTAACAAAACTCCCGCAGGAATCAATCTTGTTGCTGCTAAAAATAATGGTTCAGTTTGAGGAATGATTGCTTTCATCACCACCATTGAAGTACCCCATAGCAGAAATGGCAAAATGGCAAAAATTGAAGAGCGTGAAACTTTGAACATTACATTAATATTTCTTAATAATCTAAAAATTGTACTTGAAATGCATCTAAGGTTGGCAAAATTGGTTTATTTAGCTGTGCATAATCCAATGATTTTAGAGATCATAATTCGGTTCTAGTTTCGATCCTCATAGCCCGAAAAAACAAACGGCAACATATTAAAATTAATTGATATTAAAATTAATTGATATAGCTCAATAGTTCGGACAAAATTTAAAGCTTAAAACCCTTACTCCTTCATGCTTAGGATCTAGCTTGCTATTTAATTAGCAGTGAGCATAATCTCTATGTGGCAATTAACTAAATGCTTTCGCAAACCATTGCTCTTAAGACCTTGTAGCCTCGTTCCAAAAACTGTCCGAAGTATTAATAGCTGGGCTAGATTAGTAATTAATTGGGTAATTTAGAGGCAATTAACTCGAAACAAAGTTAAGCTTAAGTTAAGAATAGATTATTTTTAGTTACTTGCAAATCGTTATATCCAAGCACAAGATATTAGAAGTAATCTAATGTCTACAAAGGATAAGAATATGGCTGATTTGCAAAAAAGGGTTTTGGTAACACAGCTATCGGAAGAACAACAAAAGCTCTGGCAAACCTCACTTATCTCTCAAGGGATAGATGTTATCACCGAGCCAGCAACTAGCGAGCTTATACAAGTCCTAGAGCAAATGAGTGGAACAGGAAAGCAGTTACCCCACCTGTTGCTAATGGATATTGGGATTACTACAGCAAATTCTACTTCTTTACAGGCGCGGGCAGTTTGTCGTTGGTGTGCCGAAAATTATCCAGACATTAAAGTAATCTTAACCAACCCCAGAGAGGAGCAAGTTAAAAGCGTAGGGCTTAAATGGGCAATTAGACAGGGCGCGATCGACCTATTGCCGCGTTTACACAGCCAAACCGTAGTTGAATCAGTCTCCAAAGTTTTAGAAGCATTGGGATCGCAAATCCAGAGTGATAACCTTGAAAAGTTGGTGGACTCTTTTGGCAATGCCGAAACTATCAAACCAGTTGAATCTCAAACCAGTACGCTCAGAGAAGCTGCTACCGCCGATCTAGTTCGCAAAATGGCGATGATTCCCATGATTGTGATGGCTACTGCGGAAGAAAAGGAATCAGAAGAAGATAATCTTCATGTTTCCCTTGCCTCGACCTTAGAAGAATTGAGTTTATACGACATGGCAATCGATCTTGATAGCTTGGGTATTAATGCCAGTAATGCCTTTAAGGACGATCTGCTCTTACCGGGAATAATTTTAACCGAACAAAATAATTATGCGGGGATGATTTCTCGGCAGCGATTCTTGGAATACATGAGTCGTCCCTATTCCCTAGAGCTTTTTTCTAAGCGTCCCCTAAGAATTCTCTACGATTCTGCTCAAAAAGATATTTTAATTTTAGACGGCAAAAGCCTAGTTGTTTCCTCTGCTCAACAATGTTTGGGGCGATCGCCTGAATTAATTTACGAACCCATAGTCGTTTTGTCAAATAATAGCTACCAACTACTTGATGTGCATGATTTATTTGTAGCGCAATCGCAGATTCATGAGTTAGCAACTAAACTAATCCGCGAACAGACCCAAGATCGGATGGTGCAAACCGAGAAAATGGCAACCTTAGGTGAAATCGTATCGGAAGTTTCCCACGACATCGGCACGCCTGTGGAATCAATTTACAATAATCTCAGCTATCTTTCTGACTACAGTAACAGCCTGATCGATCTGCTTAAAACTTACGAAGAAGAGACAGCTAATTCACCGCGCATCGCCGAAATTAAAGATGCCATTAATATAGACTTTATTCTGGAAGACTTACCAAAAGTGGTCAGTGGGATTGTGGAAGGGACATCTCAACTGAAGCGAATTGTGGCGGGACTACAAACTTTCTCTAAAATGGAAGAAACAATGTCGAAGGATATTGATATTAATAACTGCGTGGAAAACAGTTTGGCAATTCTCAATACTCGCCTTAAAGATGTATCGGTGATCAAAAACTACGGTTCCGTTCCTCTGATTACAGGCTTCCCTAGCCAACTCGTTCAAGTATTTATGAACCTAATTGGGAATGCGATCGAGGCTTTGGCTGATACTGCAACTTTACCTCAAGCTCTGGAAGGATGGATGCCAAAAGTTGAAATTACGACCAAGCCTTACTCTACTGAGAATAAAGAGTGGGTAGTTATTAAAGTTGCGGATAATGGTTCTGGCATTCCTGGCGAAATTCAAGCTAAAATCTTTGAAAACTTCTTTGTGACTAAAGAATCTGGTAAGGGTAAAGGTCTGGGTTTAGCGATTTCTCATCAAATTGTCACCCAAAATCATAAAGGTAAGATTTCCGTGCGATCGCCTTGGTTAGAGGAAAACATTGACTTTGCTGGAGGTTCGGAATTCCAAATTTTACTGCCACTGTCTTAATAGCCTTATAGTAACAGTCTGGTTACTTAGGACGGGGTTAAGGGGTGGAACCCCACATCCTCCACTCATTTAAAATGCCTTAAAAATGCTTTAATCCTACAGGCTATGACTATAAATAGCTAAGTTCCTCGACCAGTAATGTTGAAATTTCAGATTGACTATCATGAAACCCTTGATTCTACAAATAGTGAAGCGTGGCGGTTAGTCGATCGCGGGATCGGGATTGAAGGCACGGTAATTATTGCCAAAACTCAAACCTCTGGGCGGGGACAACGAGATCGAGAATGGCGATCGCATAGTGGCGGTCTATATTTATCGGTAATTCTCCAGCCGCAAATTCCTGCCAATAGGGGAGCGGAGATCACAATTTGGAGTGCTTGGGGGATTGCCAATGCTCTAATTGCTGTGGTGCCACTTAAAATTAAATGGCTTAACGATCTGGTTGTGGGAAATCGCAAACTCGGTGGCATTTTGACAGAGACTAGGGTGAAGTCTGGAATTATTACCCATGCAGTCTTAGGAGTAGGCATAAATTGGTTGAATGATGTCCCTGATCTAGGTATTGCCCTCGCAGATTTGGCTAGTAATTTAGAGAACTTAGAGGCATTAGAATCTTTAGTGCTATCGGGGATCGCTATGGGATGGACTTATTGGCAAAACGAAGGCATTGAGGCGATTTTACCTAAATATTTGCAGTTGATTTCTCAGACTTTAATTAAGGTTGGCGATCGCGATGGCACTATAACAGAAATAACAGCTACAGGAGATCTGATCGTGCAATGGCATGATAACTTGGGAACATCAAATCTACCTTCGGGTTCTATCTCATTGGGCTATTCTGGTCTAACTTGATTGCCAACAAAATTTTCACTTAATTCTCAATTTAATTTCAATTTAATAATGACGCAAATATTCTGCAAAAGGCTGATCCTATTAAGCTTGGTATCCCTGAATATATCTCTATCCCTCTCAGCCCAAGTTCTAGGACAAATTCTGGGAAAGTCACCTAAAAAATCAGCGATCGCTCCCCAAGTTAATGCCTTACCTTCATCCAATCTAAATTTGCCCAATATATCCATAGTCCCCGAACTCAATCTCCAGGATCGATCTGGTTCTAACTTAAATCCATCTGTTTCTGAGCCTAATTCTCGAACGAACCCAAAACCTAATGTTGCGATTAATTCTGAAAAAATAGATGTAATTTTAGAAAATCGGACTTCGGGATGTCGGGCGATCGCCAATCAAACTATTAATCTCCAGCCCAATCTTTGTCCCAAGCCCATTGTTCGCCCCAATAATCCTTTAATAGCCAAAGCCAATCTTAATGCTCTAAATAATAGTGATAAGCAGATGCTTTATCCTCTGTCTGTACCTACTGCTATCACTTCGGGCTTTGGTTGGAGAGTGCATCCAATTACGGGCAAGAGTACTTTTCATCAAGGTGTCGATCTAGGAGCCGCCGCAGGAACTCCCGTATTTGCTGCCTATAGCGGGACGATTGAGGTTGCCGATTGGCTGGGCGGATTGGGAAAAGCAGTAGTAATCTCTCACGGTTATAGTGAAACTCGCTACGGACATCTATCGCAAATCTTGGTACAGCAAGGACAATGGGTAAAACAGGGAACGGTAATTGGTCTTGTTGGCAGTACGGGCATGTCTACGGGAGCGCATTTACATTTTGAGCTATGGCAAAGAAACGCTGGAGAATGGGCAGTTTTAGATGGTACCAATATGCTTTTAACGGCGATGGATAATTTGAGTCGGTATTTACAAAGTATGGCAGGGCGTTAGTTTAGCTTACAAGACGACTTAGATCGCGATCGCCCAAATACTTGCAACAATAACCTCTAGCCTGTTAGCATTTTGGAAAAGTTAACAGTTTTTTTTATGACTACGCAAAGATGGACAGATGAAATGTTAGATAGGCTAGCTGATAGTATTGCAGCCCACGATCGCCAGAATGAAGAACGAGATCAGCAAATGGATTTAATGGCAATTGGGATTAATAGACTACTTGAAGATTCCAGAGAATATAGACAATGGAAAGTAGAAAACGATCTGCGTTTTAATATTCTCTTAGAAGAAATTCGGTCAGTTACCCGCCGTGTTGAAGTATTGGAAAATCAATAGCGATCTCTTTACTTAAGTAAGCCCTCTTTATAAATTTTTGAAATAGACTTTTTCATCGATATCAGTTCTAGCTACTTACAAGACGACTGAGATAGCGTTCGATCAAAATCATTGCCACAATATCATCTACGGGTCTGGGAGGCGATCGCAAGCTTAAGGGAATTAAACTAACTAATCCTTGAGCGGGATAAATTTCCCAATAGCGTTGTCTTGCTTCTTGGCTGCTAAATCGTTCATCTACGGTAACTATATTAATTTTCGGAAACTCGGTTTTGAGCTTAGATTTCCACTCTTTGGCAGTGGTTTGATCTCCCATTACGATTAAGGCGATCGGATGTTTTTTAATTAGGTCGGTAACGGTGGCGATCGCTTCACTGCTAGCAATTACGGCTTGATATAGAACTTTACGATCTAAAGCCATGACTAATACTCCGCATTTATCTCGTCCGGGGTCAAATCCTAAAAACACTTGCTTTTTTAATTTCTGTTATTTAGTTCTCACTGCTTATCTTCCCACTTTCAGATTATCTCTAAAAGATCCATTTCTAATCGCTTGATTTTACTGTAATTAATGACATCGCGGCGATCTCATCTACAGCTGATTTAAATTCTGCTCACCCATTGTAATATTTGGGAATTGACCAAGCTCGGAGCTTCATCTTGAGGGCAATGTCCCAAATCTGGTAACTCGATCAACTGGGCTAGGGGTGAATATTTAACTAATTTTCTGCCTAATGCAATGGGAATAAATCGATCTTTAGTTCCCCATAAAATTAAAATTGGTACTTGTAACTGGGCGATCGCCTCTCTAGAACTGGGCAAAGGAGAGCTAGGTAAAGACTCGACTTGGTTCATACTCACATTCAAATAATAAAAGGCAGTGGCAGCTTGGGGATCTTGGGCAGGTTGGGCGATAATTTGGACTAACTCATCATCGACTCTAGTGCGATCGCTGTAGGCAAAATTTTCTAGCACAAACTTAATGGACTGGGGACGGCGAATAAAGTAAAAAAGCAGGGGCGATAATAATCTACCGACAATTGCTTCAAGCGATCGTTTAACTGGGCGAATGGGTTTGGGGATTAATTCTTCTAATTCTGCTAGATCGGGCAAGCTAATTGCCACAATACCTTTAGACATTTCTGGATGTATGTGTGTAGCCATTAATGCCACTAACGCCCCGATCGAATTACCTACTATAACGATTGGCTGCTGAATAAATGTTTGCCAAAAATCAAATACCTGCTCGACCCAAACGCTGATCCCGTATAAACTAGGAGGTTTCTCAGAGTTTCCAAATCCCAATAAATCTAAAGCATAAACATGATGATGTTCCGATAAAACCTCATAGTTCCCGCGCCAATGCCCCACCGAAGCACCAAACCCGTGTAATAGTAAGATTGCAGGCTGAGAATTACTTTGAGATTTAACATAAACATATCGAGTTTTCCAGCCCCGCCAGTGCCAATCTCTTTGTTGGGTTATTGGTCGAGCTATTGATTGGTTTGTTTGTTGAGTTTGAGAAGTTTGATATTTCACAGGTTAATTTATGATTAATTATTTTCAGAAGTTCTAACCAAATCCATCACAGAAAAAAATTGTAAGTGATTAAGATTCATACCTTTGCCGAAAAGATATCATTGCCTCTAATTGCGATTCCATCATCAAACATTGTTCTAAATGTGTTAAATCTAGTTCGGGCAGACATAAACTTTTGGAAATTAACTCATATCCTCCATCACGTAAACCCTCTGGCAAACTATAGACTGCGATCTTGCCATCCTCCCAAAACCAGACTTCAGGTACCTGTCGCAATTCATACTTCCTAAGTTTTTTAGCGTTGCCACTGGTTACTACTATCTCAATACAAAGATCTGCACGAAGATCTAATTTTCGATCCCGTTGCTCCCGACCTAAATTTTTATTGGTTCCAAACGCATAGGATAAGTCAGCTTGAAACTCAGTTTTGCCTTCTACTATTTGCGTGTAAGTACCAGTTGAGATAAAAGAAATGCGCTTAATACTAAAATAAGTAAGTAATAATCCTCCCAGCAGTGTACAAATCATCTCATGCCATAAGCCCACACTCATTATTTCTAAAACTCCTTCACAGTAGATTAATCTCGCCCCACCAATTTCTGTAAACGCTGATTCTAAATCTTTAAACTGCTCCCACGTTACGGCTTGATGGGTAAAGCTATTTTTTGTAACTACTTGCAGCATTTTAGTCTTCCCTTTACCTGATTCCTAATATCATATTTGATTGCAAAGGTTATAGTCTTGAAATCTAGTTTCTACATAATTACCTGTTAAATAAAGATAACCTTTATCCCTTTATGAATCCTTTACAGATAAGAGTAAATTAAAACTGATAAAACAGGTTCTATAATAGCTAGCGAGTAAGAATTAAAAACTAAGTTAAAAGTTGGGATATCAACGTGGCTAAAACTACAGCGCAAAAATGGGTTATCAGTGGGGTCTTAGCGATAGTTACCCTCAGTTTTTTAGGATTGTCGATCGCTCCCCTAATTACAGGCATATTAAACTCACCTCAATCTACAACTAATGTGGTGGAAACTGATGCTAAAGCCCTAGAAACGCAAAAACTTAAGGTTCAAATCGAAGGTTTTGAGGCAGTATTAAAGCGCGAACCCAAGAATGAAACTGCCCTAAAAGGATTAATCGATCTACGCTTAAAATTAAGAGATTTTAAAGGCACGATCGAACCGTTAGAAGTCCTAGCCGATGCCAACCCACAGGAACCTCAATATCGCAAAATTCTTGCCCGCACTCGTTTTGAGCTTAAAGATCGAACTGGGGCGATCGCCGAATATCGTAAAATTTTAACCACAAATCCCGGCGAACTAGAATCTCTACAAACCCTAGTAAGTTTGGAGTTAGAAGATAAAAAGCCAGAGGCGGCGATCGGATTATTAACCACTGCCTTAGAAACCGCCGAAACCGCTAACAAAGTCCAGCCTAATAGTGTGGATAAACCAGCGATCCAATGGATTTTAGGGAATGTCTATATCGAGCAAAAACGTATTAATGAGGCGATCGCAACGTTTGACAAAATTACCGCAGAAAACCCCAAAGATTTCCGTCCTCTAGTCGGCAAGGCACAGATTAAACGAATAGAGGGTAAAGAGGCAGAGGCAAAAACTTTATTTGCGGAAGCGGCTAAACTGGCACCACCAGAATTTAAAGATAAAGTCAATCAACTAGCAGCACCACCTGTGGTTCAACCAATTATTCCTCAAGTGCCTCAAGTAAAAGAACCCAAAATTCCCACAACTCCATAGTTAATTAAGATTTGCGATCGTTTGACATTCATTAACGAACCTCAGATATTGCCAATTGATTCTTTTACATTCATTGATAAATCTTTTACTTTCACGCTTGAATGTCTAACTATGACGATTGATAATCTCACATTCGTTAATGAACCTTTTAGATTCACGTTTAATTGTCTAAATTTAGCTAAATTTTCATATCTGAGTTTAATACCTAAAAATGTAATCATAGGATCGGCAATCTCTTACAGCTTTCATGTCTGAACTTAACGAACTTTTTCAATCCGTGGCAAGTGGTGAAATTTCTCCCGAAGGGGCGATCGCCAAGCTCCAAAATCTTAACTTTGAATCTCGTAAATTTGAGCCAGTTGATGACTTTGCCAAAATCGATCATCATCGCACCGAGCGCACAGGGTTTCCTGAAGTAGTATTTGGGCTAGGAAAAACTCCCGATCAAATTATTGCCATCATGCAGGTAATGTATGCCCAAAGTGGAATGGCGATCGCCACCAAAATTAGCCCCAATGTTTACAATCAAATTCAGTCAGCTTTACCCGATCAAAAATACTCGGCGATCGCCCAAATTTGTTACTTAGGAAAGATCGAATCTACCCATACTGGCAAAATTACAATTATTAGCGCAGGTACCGCCGATTTACCCATTGCCGAAGAAGCCGCTCTGACTGGAGAACTCTGTGGCTTTGATGTTGTCAGGCTTTGGGATGTGGGCGTAGCAGGAATTCATCGACTGTGGCAACACCAACATCTACTAACCGCCGCCGATGTCTTAATCGTAGTTGCAGGAATGGAAGGGGCTTTACCCAGTGTGGTTGCAGGTTTGGTTAGTTGTCCAGTTATTGCCGTACCCACTAGCATTGGCTATGGAGCAAATTTCAACGGGATTGCGCCGCTTCTAACAATGTTAAATTCCTGTGCTACGGGGATCGGAGTTGTAAATATTGACAATGGCTTTGGGGCGGCTATTCTGGCAGGAAAAATTCTGAAGCTGTCTCACAAATCTATAGATTAAAGATGTAGATTAGATTTAAGGGTTAACACCATTATTAAAGCAAGTGAGGAATAAGCTAAAATTACAAATATGTAAAGCTTTTTTAATATCTTTTAATAACTTCTCAAATTAACTCACACATTAAAAACTATGGAAAATAGCGATTCCCTTCAAGGTGCGTACGGACGCATTCTTTATGTCCGACTTCCTTGCAATCCTATATTTCCGATTGGGGTAGTTTATCTTTCCGATCACGTTCACAAAATCGCCCCAGATGTCGAGCAGTGTATCTTTGACATGGGTACCGTGCCACCTTTAGATTTTTTTACCGCCTTAAACTCCAGCATTGATGAATTTAAGCCTGACTTATTAGTATTTTCATGGCGAGATATTCAAATTTATGCACCTGTAGGGGGACGGGGTGGAAATCCGTTACAAAACGCCTTTGAGTTTTACTATTCGCTCAATCCTTTAATCAAACTACGTGGTGCCTTAAACGGTCTGCGACTATTTACCTCTTACTATACCGAGCTATGGCGTAATAGTGCCTTAATTAAGCGAGGATTGGCAAGAGCAAAAAAATATCATCCCGAAGCCAGAGCACTAATCGGCGGCGGCGCAGTCAGCGTATTCTACGAGCAACTAGGAACTAAGTTACCCCAAGGCACGATTATCTCGGTGGGTGAAGGCGAAGCTTTGTTAGAAAAATTAGTTAAAGGTGAAAGTATTGAAAGCGATCGCTGTTATATCGCTGGACAAAAACCCCGTAAAGGCTTAATCCACGAACAACCCGCCCCCATTGAAAAATCCGCCTGTAATTATGACTATATCGAATCGATCTGGGCAGATTTTAATTATTACTTCCGCGATCGCGACTTTTTTATTGGAGTGCAAACCAAACGCGGCTGTCCTCACAATTGCTGCTACTGCATTTATACCGTGATCGAAGGCAAACAAGTTCGGATTAATCCCGCCGACGAAGTGGTTAAAGAAATGCGAGAACTCTACGATCGCGGAGTAAGAAGCTTTTGGTTTACTGATGCCCAGTTTATACCAGCAAAAAAATATATTGACGATGCGATAGAACTTCTGGAAAAGATTGTCGATTCGGGCATGACCGATATTAAATGGGCAGCCTACATTCGCGCCGATAACCTTACGCCTAGATTGTGTGATTTAATGGTCAAAACTGGGATGAGCTACTTTGAAATCGGTATCACCAGTGGTTCTCAAGAGCTAGTGCGTAAAATGCGAATGGGATACAACCTGCGCAATGTTCTCCAAAACTGTCACGACCTCAAAGCCGCAGGATTTAATGAATTGGTATCGGTTAATTATTCCTTTAACGTGATTGATGAAACCTACGACACCATCCGTCAAACGATCGCCTATCACCGCGAATTAGAAAAAATCTTTGGGGCAGATAAGGTCGAACCCGCGATCTTCTTTATTGGCTTGCAACCCCATACGCACCTTGAAGAGTACGCCTTCAAAAATGATATTCTTAAACCTGACTACGATCCCATGAGTATGATGCCGTGGACAGCCAAAAAATTACTTTGGAATCCCGAACCATTTGGATCGTTCTTTGGGGAAGTATGTCTGCAAGCTTGGAAACGGAATGAGGATGATTTTGGTCGCGAAGTCATGAAAATACTAGAAGAACGACTAGGATCGACCGAACTAGAATCTGCTTTAGTAGCACCATTACCATTAAGCCTTGTTTAAACTTTTTCTGGGTCTTAATCTATGTGAGCAATTAATCACTCTTTTTCACCTAGTTTCTTCAGCCAAGAGATTTATTAATATTTATCAATTTTGCTGTTGATATGCTAGATATACTGCTTCTAAAAACAGATCGGGACTAACTCCCATCGGCATTTCATCCAACTCAATTAGTTCTT
>CAZLKI010000012.1:0-22140 GCA_964560035.1 uncultured Synechococcus sp. | reverse complement strand
TAGAGTCTAAGCAAAAAGCGTATCTAATCTGGCAATATTTGATTGACGATGCCAAGCGTGGAGCCTTGTTAAGATACGTGTAAAGGTAAAAGCCAACTCGATCGCTGCTAATGGGCTGTTATTTCCTAAAATTTCATTACTTTGACTGCGCTCATGGCGATGATGATCGAACAATGCCAACATTTGAGCAGCGATATGTCGAACCCTAGTTATAAAACCATCTTGGAAAGCCCAATTGGCAAATCCCCAAAACTTGGCTAAATGATTAATTTCATCTTTCATGGGCTGGGCGATCGCCTCTTGTAATTCTCCTGTCGAATGTACCATTAACCACATATAAATAGACACGGCTGACCACTCGGTACCAATCCGACTGAGAACGTGCTTATAAACTTCATAAACGGGATTTTCGGTGGATTGATTGTCTTGAACTGAGTTGGGCTTGGGGCAGAGCTTAATTCCTGTCAGCTTTTCGTAAATCTTGCTAAATACAGGTGCGTGTTGGCGTTCTTCCTTTTCCCATTCACTTATTTCAATAATTTTGCCATCTTCATCTCTAATTCCACCCATAAAGTATGCCATTTGGGGATGCACAGCCTTAAAGAAATGCCAGCTTTCTGTTGAATATTCTCGAATTGGAGTTTCAACTTCCACCGAACTAGCTAAAACCGATAAAAATAATGCAGGATCGACCCCGATAATCTGATCTTTAGCGATCGCATTCCAGTGAATTGGTTGCCAAGGTCGTTGGTGTGGGCTTTCAAATTGAGTCGGCAGGTCTTGAAGGTGTTCGGTTAAAATTTCACAAGAAAGGTAGCGATCGCATAGCCGATTAATTCTGGCTCTTGTTTGTAGATATGTTTGTAAAGAGTGGGTTTGAGGAGCGCAGTAACCAGCAAGATCGAAGGTGGATTGATTTTTTATGAGTGTGTTCATGGCTTTGAGTTAATTCCGAGTTGATGAAATTAAGTATCAAAGATCTGCTCGATTGAGATGTGTGCCGCTATGCCACTTTTCTAACTGTTCTGATTAAATAGCTTTAGGGCGATTAATTCTGGAAGTATAGGAATTTATCTTTAAGGAGTTCGGCAATATTCCCAAAGGTTCAACTTAGATAAATCTTGGGTAAATCAAGGTAATATTACATTGAAAACAATTAACCAAGTATCAACTATGTCAGGACAAGGATTTGGCTTTGGGCTAGGCAAACTGAAAGAGATTCAGCAAGCAGTAATGAAAGCGAAGGAAATTGAGCAAGGCGCAAAAGCACTGCAAGAAGAACTAGAAGAAATGCGGATTACTGGTCAATCTAGCAATGGTCTAGTTAAAGTTACAATTAGTGGCAACCAAGAACCCCACGATGTCGAAATCGATCCTGCCGCATTAGAAGGTGGAGCCGAAATTTTGTCAGATTTAGTTTTAGCAGCACTCCAAGAGGCATACACCATGTCTACTGCCACCATGAAAGAACGGATGGAACAACTCACAGGCGGTTTAGGTTTACCCGGTGGACTTGGCGGTTTATAAATTATTTTGGAATTAGGTTAAGTAAGTTTGGCTACATGAGAATTCGGAATTATAGAATGTGAAATAGTTTTTGCGCTCTTACCTTTTTAGACTTGTGTAGCTGCTTTAAACTCAGTCAATATTCAATCAACTAAAGCAATCTTATTTAATTTAAGTCTTGATACTGGTTAAAAGAAAGCAAATTCAGGCTTAATTACTATTACTTTAGATCTAGTGGTTACTAATTTAAGCCCGATCGCTACATCTTTAAGTCTAGTTATTTTTACTTTGAGTCTGTTTGCTTGCTATTTTAGTCTGGCTGTTCCTACATTAAGCCTATTAATCCTACTTTAAAGTCTAGTTATTACTCAACTAAACCTAACTCCTCCTATTTTGGATCTATTACCGATCGCATTGAATTCAAACATTATCGATTTAAATCTGATTTTTTTAACATTAAGCCCTGCGGCAGCACGCATCCTGAAGGGAATCGCCTTAAAAACTACATAAATCAATCTCCACCCAAATACTCAAATAAATCGCCAATTACTTCATCGGAAAACAACCAACCTTCAGGCTGAGTTAGTACTATATGCGTCTCTGAAATGTAAACCCATTGCTGAGCGCGGTAGATTTCTAGGCGTTTTAAGACCTGTTGCACTGGGATTATGCCAAATTTGTTAATTAAATAATCTAAGCTCAGACCTTGAGTTAAACGTAATCCTTGCATCAAAGTATCAAATAGGGCTTCGCGATCGCTAATTCTTGGCGCAATAGGAACTTCTCCCCGATCCCAAGCTGCCACCATCTCCAAATAATCACGCATCTTTTGCGGACGATCTAAGCGGTATCGCTCGATATAACTGGTAGCTCCCATCCCCACCCCAAAATAAGGTTGATTGTGCCAGTAGACCAGATTCTGACGCGATTGATAATTGGGTAAAGTGTAGTTAGAAATTTCATAGTGCGTATATCCTGCTGTTTGCAAGCGATCGCGTGCCATTAAGTACATGGCAACAGTAGATTCCTCAGTAGGGAGAGGTTTTGCCCCAGCCCGATAGCGTTTATAAAATGCAGTATTAGGCTCAATTGTCAGGTCATAGACAGAAATATGTTTGGGTTCGAGCCCGATCGCCTCAGTTAAAGATTCTTGCCATCGATCGAGGGTTTGAGTGGGTAAGCCCGAAATTAAATCTAAGCTAAAGTTCTCAAATCCTGCTGTTTTAATACCCGCTACAGCCTCATAAATCTCAGAAACGCTATGCCCCCGCCCACAAAGATCTAGTAATGAATCTTGAAATGCCTGCGCTCCCAAACTAATACGATTGATCCCAATAGATTTATAACCTTTCAAGCTCTGCTCGGTGACTGTTCCCGGATTTACTTCGAGTGAAATTTCAGCATCGGTGGCGATCGTCCAATATTTAGCGATCGTATTTAAGATCCGCTCGATCTGATTGGGCTTAAGTAAAGATGGCGTACCCCCACCCCAAAAAATGGAGTTAAGTATCGATAAGGATTGAGAATATAAAGCCGCAGTTAGACTAATCTCCTTACAAAGTACCTCTACATAACGCTCCTGCAATTCTTCTTTACCTGTCGTTATGGCAAAATCACAGTAAAAACACTTCCGCCGACAAAAGGGAATATGAATATAAAATGCCTGAGGATCGGGTTCTTTCTGGGTAAATTCTAAAGTCTTAGCAATCATGAGCTTTCTGAAGTATTAATCGCATCGTCACATATTTTTGCAGAAGTTATGATTAAAGAATTAGGGAAAAATTAATATAAAACCTTAAAATATTAAATCTAATAAATCAATAAGCTCAAATGACACAGTTTTGAGTAAGATAATAGACTGATTTAAAACTGAACAAAAATTGTTCAAAACACAAACACATATTTTTAAGGTTGATTGGCTGGAGAAGTTATGGCTCAAATGTATTACGACAACGATGCGAATCTTGATTTTCTAAAAACCAAAAAGATTGCCATTATCGGCTACGGTTCTCAAGGACACGCTCATGCTCTCAACCTCAAAGACAGTGGTTTAGATGTAATTGTCGGCTTGTATAAAGGTAGTTCCTCGTGGGAAAAAGCCGAAAGTGAAGGCTTAACTGTAAAAACCGTTGCTGATGCATCAGAAGTGGCAGACTTTATCATGATCTTACTGCCCGATGAAACTCAAAAATCTATCTATAACCATGAAATTGCGCCTAATCTCAAAGATGGTGATGTTCTGGCATTTGCTCACGGGTTTAATATTCATTTTGCCCAAGTTTTACCGCCTAAATTTGTCGATGTGGTGATGGTGGCACCAAAAGGACCTGGACATCTAGTTAGACGCGTATTTACCCAAGGTCAGGGCGTTCCTTCATTATTTGCCGTATTTCAAGATGCTTCTGGACAGGCACGCGATCGCGCAATGGCATACGCAAGAGGTATTGGTGGCACCAGAGCGGGAATTTTAGAGACAACTTTTCGTGAAGAAACTGAAACCGATTTATTTGGCGAACAAGTAGTATTGTGCGGCGGTTTGAGTGCATTGATCAAAGCTGGATTTGAAACCCTTGTCGAAGCTGGTTATCAGCCAGAGTTGGCATATTTTGAATGTTTGCACGAAGTCAAGCTCATTGTCGATCTTGTCGTCGAAGGTGGCTTGGCAAATATGCGTCATAGTATCTCCAATACAGCCGAATATGGTGACTATACTCGTGGCTATCGCATCATTACCGATGAAACTAAGCTAGAGATGAAAAAAATCCTCTCTGAAATTCAATCAGGACAGTTTGCTAGAGAGTTTGTCCTAGAAAATCTAGCAGGTAAACCCGGATTTACTGCCATGCGTCGCCGCGAAGCCGAACACCCAATTGAATCTGTAGGCAAGGAACTTAGAGCTATGTTTAGCTGGCTGAAAAAAATCTAGTTAGTTGTTGATTAATTTTTATTGTTAAAATGGGGGGCAATCATTAAGCTCTCCATTTTTTATTAGCGATAAAACCGTGTCAGAAACCTCTAAATCCCCTCAAAGACTCGATCCTATTGTTGTAGAACGTATTAAGTTACGAGCTAAACAAGAAGGCGTAACTGTGGCAGAAGTTATCGAAAAAGCGATTTACTTTTACCTAGATAACCCTGATATGTATGTTAAAAATACCGAAATAGATGACCGTATTGCCCAAGCGATCGCCCCAATCCAAAGAGAAGTAGCAATGTTAAGGGCAGAACTCAGCGAACACGGACAATTTAGAAGCATGGAGCAAGTTACCTATAAATCCCAAGGACTTGTACGGGAAATGTACAACGACTGAGCGTACCCCATGCAATAACAAAATACCAACAGAACCTAGAGGTAAAACTCATGACTGAAGACAATATCCAAATCGTTCTAGAACGCCTCGATCGCATTGACAATGAACAAAAAGAGATTAGAGACGATCAGAAGGAGCTTAAATCAACTATTGAAGTTTACATAAAGTTAAATGATGGCTATCAAAAGGCTGCGGATAGAGTGGCAGTTGCCTCTGAACGAGTTGCGAATTTAGCCTTTACGGTTGTAGGTGCGGCGGCGGCGATCGCTATTATTTCCCCTGCCGTTAAAGCTCTAACTGAATTCGTCGCAAAGTAAGTTCTATCAATATTATTAGTCAATAGATTAATGTACTTTGAAACCCAAAGACTAATATTAAAGCCAATTCTAGAAAGTGATTTGCATATCCTCCATAGTATTTTTGCTAATCCCTTTGTTCGTAGGTATCTAGCTGATGATGTGATTTTTCCCATATCGCAGGTAGAAAAAATGATTCAAGAAAGCCAAAGGCTGTTTGTAGAGCAAGGGTTTGGACTTTGGTTTATACAGACAAAGGATCTACAGAAAACTATCGGATTTGTTGGTTTGTGGTATTTCTTCACAGAAGCGCAGCCGCAATTAGTTTATGCACTTCTACCCGAAGCTACAAAAAATGGCTATGCTACCGAAGCTGCATCTAGGATATTAGAATACTGTTTTAACGATCTTGACTATCAATACCTAATTGCAAGTTGCGACAAGCCAAATCTAAATTCGAGGAAAGTTGCCGAAAGAATTGGCATGAAAGAAGTTGAAGAAAGACTTATAGAAAATAAACCTGTCGTATTTTTTAAAGCAATTCATCCCTAATCATCATATTTTGATATTGATAGAGATCTGAACTTTGAAAAATTTGTCGTATTTTAGCTCTTTTATTCCCAAGTCAAAGCTATTCCTTCAGCCTTGCAATGTTCTTTAATAGTTTTAAGCTTGCTCTCAGTCATTGCCCCAAACAAATGGATTCTTAATTTGTGTTTGGGGTAATAAAGCCCGTAGCTTTTGACTTGCCCGATCGCCCATTTCCATCCACACACTTTTTTAACTTCGATAACTTCAGTAGGGGTTAAGATATCAATCCTTCCTACTGGGGTATTTTTCTCAATTTTAACTTTAGGCTTGCCACCTAACTCTTGAGCTAACCTATCTCTATACCAAGCTTCTGATCCCTTAGGTGGAGGCGTTATAGGTTCTTCCCGCTTAATACCATTGGCTTTATCCATTAAATCTCTAAGCAATCCTCTGACAGCTTTTTGAGTTTCATTTGGTTTTGGAGACTTACTTCTTGCCATTATCACCACCGCCAAAAAGCTTGAAAATGCCATAACCAGCTAGCCCAATAACTGCTCCGACTGCGGCAACGGGAGCCATGCCAATTCCTACAGCCGTTCCAGCGACTGCTAGCCCCATACCTCCGACAACAGATGATATTCCTGCCCCTGCTCCTGCTCCAATAACTACTGCTCCAAGGGCAAAAGGGTCTTGTTCTTCCATAGCTTTTTTAGCTGTATGTATTGCTGTACCTGTAATTGCACCTGCTGCGGCAAGTGGAGCCAGACCAATACCAATTCCAGTTCCAGCGACAAGTAACCCCATTCCACCTATTGTGGCTGATGTAGCTACCCCTGCTGCCGTGCCGATTCCTATGGTTACAAAAGCGTCATCATGATTATTTTGAGAAATTTCTACAGGAAGTGTTTCTTCAACTCTGGAAGTAGTTAAATCAAGTTTTATGTTCGATTGCCTGTAGGCAATATTGCTAGTTGCAACTTTATTAGATTCAATTAATTGAAGTTTTTGACTATCTTCAATCTTTTGAATTTGATTAACCATGTTTTCAATTTCAAGCTCTATACATGAAGTACATTTTTGATTAATTACTTTGTCAGTGGTTGAACCACAAATTACGCATTCAATTAAAGCCATATGTACACCTAAATATGTCGCAGATTCTTTCAAATATATGAGATTTTACCAAAATTCAAACTATATTCTGTCAAGATCAAGCCAAAATTAGGCAATAGTATCTAAAATCGCTTCGCTACAGAGCTTACCCGAAATTGTTGCTCCTTCCATACTGTCGATGTAATCCTGCATGGTGTAGCTACCAGTCAAGAAAAAGTTAGGAATAGGAGTAGTTTGGGCGGGACGATAAACATCCATACCCGGAGCTTCACGGTAAAGTGATTGTGCTAATTTTACAACGCTGAACCAAGTCATATTTAGATTACGACTGGAAGGCAGGATTTCATGAACTTGTTTGAGAGTATGCTGGGCGATCGCCTCGTTACTTTCTTTAATAAACGGACCGCCCGGAGTTAATACCAATTGTAAAAGCGAACCTTCACCTGCTTTTTTATAGCTACTGGGACTGGTGACGGCAAGATCGGCAAAGGTAGAAAAATCCACTTTAACAGCATAGAGTAAGTTATCCATTTCGATATCATCAATCCAGCCATCAAACCTTAATTGCACCGTTACCACTGGAACTGTATCTAACTTATAGATATGTTCAAACTGCGACCACACACGCCATTTTTCAGGGATCAAACGCTGAGTTGCAGGTACGGCTGCCGCACAAACATAGATATCGGCTGTGACGATCTCATCTCCCACTAAAAAACCACTTACGCGCGTATGTTCTCCTTCCCCTTCAAATAAAATTTCGCGTACGCCGCTACGGAGATGAATTTTGCCGCCTTTGCTTTCGATATAGTCAACAATGGGTTTGTGTAAAAACCGATCGGGCGAACCTTCTAACATTCTCAATACTGATGCTTCGGTTTTAGTAGCAAAAAATTGAAAAATCGTCAACATACATCTAGCCGAGATATTTTCGCAATCGATAAATCCCAAGCCGTAGGCGATCGCATCCCACATATTATCTAAACTACCTTGGGAGCCACCGTGAGAAAGAAACCAATCCTTAAAACTAATACCATCTAGTTTGCGAATGCTTTTCATTGCCCCGTCAAAATCCACTAAAGCTCTAACTACGGGACTGGTACCAATGGCGATCGCATTTTGGAGTTTATCTAATGGTGAAAGTTGATCGGTCGTAAAAAATGCCTTTAACCCATGCCACGGCGCACCACCAAAATTCCGAAAATCTAATGCACCCGTCTTAGCATCAGCTTGAATAAAAGTATGGGTGTGTTCTTTAAGTAGTAAATGTTGTAACGCTCCTACCTTTTCCATGAGCGCAAACAGATTGTAGTAGCAGCCAAAAAATACATGCAACCCCATTTCAATATGATTGCCATCTGGATCGACCCAACTCCCAACTTTTCCCCCTGCAAAGGGACGCGACTCAAAAATTTCAACTTCGTGACCGCGATCGCAGAGCTCAACCGCCGTAGTCATGCCTGCCAAACCCGCCCCAATAATTGCTATGCGCATATTTAACTATTTTTATTTATTCAAGCCTAATCGTTCCACTCGCCTCTAGGTGGCACCGTAGGATTCATGGTAAGAGGACGCGAGTTGTCTGCTTCTTTGATAGCACGACGCTGCAACCACTGTCTAATTGCCACATCTATAACTTCGGTGGGATTGTTAGTGACCTCAGATAATTCCGCTAAAAGAGCAGGATCGAGCTCAATAGGTTTGCGGCTTTCTTCCGCATTAGTAAATAGATTATCTGACATGACAGTTTCTTTATTAATCTTAACTTAAGGTTTCACTAATAATCAAAAAATAAATGTGTCCAACGATACCACAAAACATAAATAATCAGACTACCGCAGCTTGATAAGCTCTACCCCATCACGCCCATCGGAATCTTGAAGAAAGACTTTTACTTGTTCGTCTTTGGAACTTGGCAGAACTTTTCCAATAAAATCAGCATGAATTGGTAATTCACGATGCCCACGATCTACCAAAACAGCTAATCGTACTGACTCAGGACGACCATAATCGTTTATAGCACTTAAAGATGCCCCAATGGTTCTACCACTATAAATAACATCATCGATCAAGACAACAGTTTTATGATTTAGATCGAAGGGAATATCAGTTTTACCCGGTGCCCTCAAGCCAATTCTATCTAAGTCATCTCGATAAAACGTGATATCGATCGCTCCAGTTGGCACATCTATATTTTCTAAAACATTTATTTGTTTGGCAATAACTTTAGCTAAAGGTACCCCTCTGGTGCGAATCCCCAATAATACCAAGTTACTCAAATCAGCACAACTTTCCACAATCTGAGATGCCAGACGATTAACAGTGCGGCGGACTTCTTCAGCAGAGAGAATTTGAATGACTTGAGACACTTGAATTTTGGGTGCGAGTTTTATAGCGTTTAGATTATCTATTCCGCAAGATGCTTCTCGATGGTGTTGGCAATCGTGGCTTTGGGAACGGCTCCGACTACGGAATCTACCTTTTGCCCACCTTTAAACAGCATTAGAGTTGGAATACTACGAATCCCATACTGAGTCGCAATACCGGGGTTTTCATCAGTATTTAATTTGACAACTTTGATTTTGCCTTCGTACTGATTGGCAATTTCGTCTACGACTGTAGCAACAACGCGGCAAGGACCGCACCAAGGTGCCCAGAAGTCAACTAGAACAGGTATTTCACTTCCTATTACGTCCTGTTCAAAGCTAGAATCTGTAACTGCAACCGCTGATGACATAGTTTCCTTACTCCTATATTTTTTATTTGAAATTATTTATTTAAAAATCTAGATTTAAAAAAAATTAGAGAAATTTAGTTTTTAAAAATCTGTCTGACGATTATAACAGTTAGAGACATAATGTTATCAAAAGCACTTGTAAAGCTAAAACTAAACCTAAAACTAAAGCAATCTCAAAACCGAAGCCACGCTATGCAACCCTGAAAGACTTTTAATCTCAGCTAATGCGGCTTGGAGGTTAAGCTCACTTACAACCTTTGTCACCACAATAATTTCAGCTAATCCTTGATAATGATGCTTTTGTAAAATAGTTTCTAAATTGACTTGGTGTTTGCCCAAACAGTTACCTAAATCCCCAATTACTCCTACTTGATCCCGTGCCAGCAGACGAAGGTAATATTGAGAGCTAGAGGTGCTAATCGGATCGACATTGGTATAGTGCTGGTGAGAGCAACCCATTAGTTGATTGAGGTTTAGATGATTTTGCGGATTTGCTTTAATTGCGGCAAGGACGTTAATTATGTCGGCAACTACGGCACTGGCAGTGGCACCCATTCCCGCCCCTGCTCCTGAAAATACGACTTCGCCAATGGGTTCTCCTGTAACGGTAATGGCATTGGTAACCCCATTGATGCTGGCTAGGGGATGGGCTTTGGGGACTAGGGTAGGATGAACTCTAATTTCTAGGCTTTTTTCTAGGCTCTTTTGTGGGTTTTCTCTATCTCCATTTGGATGATTGGGATTATGGGCGATCGCCAGCAGTTTAATTACATACCCTAATTCTGAGGCACGAGCTACATCCGTACTGGTGACATGACGAATCCCTTCGCGGTAGATCTGTTCGAGCTTAATGCGATCGCCAAATGCCAAACTTGCCAAAATAGCAATCTTATCGGCGGCATCAAAGCCATCTATATCCGCAGTGGGATCGGTTTCGGCATAGCCTAGTGCCTGAGCATCAGCTAAAATCTCCTCAAAACTTTCATTGGGGCTGGCAGACATCCGACTCAGAATGTAGTTAGTGGTGCCATTAATAATGCCCGTTACTGCCGTAATTTTATTGGCACACAAAGCTTGTTTTAATATCTGAATAATGGGAATACCCCCTCCAACCGCTCCCTCTAGCATGACGTATACGCCTCTAGCTTTGGCGGCTGTAAAAATTTCATCCCCATATCTGGCTAAAACGGCTTTATTTGCCGTGACTATATGTTTGCCGTGGGCGATCGCCATTAAAATCAAACTACGAGCAGGCTCGATTCCTCCTATAAGTTCCACAACTATATCTACATGAGGATCGGTAACGATTGCTTCGAGGTTGTCGGTATAAATGCTAGGGTCGAGGTTGATTTCTCGGCTTTGCTGGGGCGATCGCACTCCCACTTGATAAATTTCGACCTCTTTGAGCATGGAATGACGACCAACTGGATCTAAAAGAATTTTGGCAACCCCAGTACCCACAGTTCCCATACCCAAAATCCCAACTTTATAGCTCACAAACATTATCCATAGACTGTTTTCTAGATATCATCTTAATACTTTTAAGGGTTTGTGAAAGATCGATTGGTGGTAGTTAGTCAAAATTATTGATTTCTATTTTGGGTATTTGTATGAATATTTTGATTGATAGTTTGAAGGCAAAGATATATCTTCTTGGATTTCTAGGAAGCTATCAAGCTATTTCTCAGATTTAACTCGCGATTTTGCAAAGTAATCTAGGAAAATTTAGGAAGTTGGGATGTATTGTGATAAAACTTTGGGTTAATAACTTAATCTAATATCTTAAAAATACTTACTTTGCTTGAAGCTGTTCCTGAAACCATATTTTTAATCGAAGAAATTCAAAAACTTCTGCCCCATCGTTATCCTTTTTTGCTCGTGGATCGGATTATTAACTACGTTCCCGGAAAATCAGCTACGGGGATCAAAAATGTCACGATCAATGAATTATTTTTTCAAGGACATTTTCCCAATCGTCCGATTATGCCCGGAGTATTGATTGTGGAAGCAATGGCACAGGTGGGAGGGATAGTGCTGACGCAGCTTCCTGAAGCCGAAGGGCAACTGTCGTTATTTGCAGGCATTGATAAAGTTAGATTTCGCCGACCCGTAACTCCGGGCGATCAGCTAGTGATGACTACAGAACTGATTGTGGTTAAACGCAAACGGTTTGGTAAAATGCAGGCACGCGCTGAAGTAAGCGGTAAGTTAGTGGCTGAAGGAGAATTGATGTTTTCTTTAGTAGATAGTTAGTCGATATTTATGCCAATGCCAGTTTTACCTCATTTGATTCATCCCATGATTCATCCTACTGCCATAGTTCATCCTGATGCTCAGGTGCACCCTACAGTTCAAGTTGGGGCGTATGCTGTGATTGGCGAAAAAGTGAAAATTGGCGCAGGCTCAATTATTAGTGCCCATGTCGTGATCGATGGATTTACTGAAATTGGCGATCGCAATCAAATTTTTCCGGGCGCGGCGATCGGGCTAGAACCCCAAGATCTAAAGTATGACGGCTCGACTAGCCAAGTAATTATTGGTGATGACAATCGCATTCGGGAATATGTAACGATCAATCGGGCTACTGGGGCGGGAGAAGCTACGGTGATTGGCAACTCTAATTTACTAATGGCTTATGTTCATGTGGCGCATAACTGTACGATCGGCGACAATGTGGTTATTACTAATTCTGTGGCTTTAGCGGGTCATGTTGTCATCGAATCCTACGCGCGCATTGGTGGAATTGTCGGCATTCATCAGTTTACGCACATTGGTAAACTAGCAATGGTAGGTGGCATGAGTCGGATCGATCGCGATGTCCCCCCTTATATGCTGATTGAAGGTAATCCCAGCCGGGTTAGAGTAATTAATAGAATTGGTATGGAAAGAGCGGGGCTTTCACTCCAAACCCTAAAATTTATGGAAACTGCCCATCGAATTCTCTATCGCCAAGGTTTAACTTTATCGGAGGCGATCGCCAAGCTAGAAAACTTAACCGATGACGAACACATTCAACATTTACGCAAATTTTTACAGGCATCTTTATCGGGCGGACACAGACGAGGACCAATTCCGGGACGTAAATAATTAGATCTGAGTAAATAAGAACAGTGATTAAAAGTTAATGAAAAGGACTAAAGCTAAATTATTAATTTTAGGCGTGGCGATCGCATTAGTGGGCGGAGTTTTAATCAGTGGTTATCGCAAAGTTAATAAAGCTATCTTAGTTTTGGGCGGAGCTCCCAATCGCGAAATTTATGGTACTATATTTGCCCTTAAAAATCCTAACATCCCCATTTGGGTATCTTCAGGTAGCCCCAAGGAATATAGTGAGGAGGTATTTGCTAAGGCGGGAATTAGCAGCGATCGCTATATCCTAGATTACCGAGCTACCGATACCGTTACTAATTTCACAACTCTTGTGGATGAATTTAAATCTCGACAAATTACTGATGTCTACGTGATTACCGATACTTTTCATATGCCCCGCGCTCAACTGATTGGCAATATAGTTTTAGGTAGTCGGGGAATTAAAATGCATCCCGTCCCCATTCCCAAAGAGATGCCCCAGAGTTCGACTGAAAGAGAGGTTGCCAATAAATCTGTGCGGGATGGAGCGCGTTCGGTGCTGTGGCTATTTACGGGAGTGACATTGAATGGTCGGGCAAAATAACGTAGGTATAACTATCCAGAATCCCAGTCAAAATTCCAGTCAAGATGGCGTAATTAAATACAAGATAGAAAGTATAACTAATCCTGATTCTGATGAATCCACGCGATTTTTTCAAGGATTCAAAGAATTAGAAGCTTGGCGATCGCAATTTTACAAACTAAATCTAATCGGACAGTATCCTGACGGGATAGGCTACGGTAATCTCAGTTTACGCGGTAGGGACGGGAGTTTTCACATTACAGCAACCCAAACAGGACATTTACCCAAGCTTGATATTTCTGACTATCCTCAAGTGATTAGCTATAACTCCAGCCATCATAGTTTAAGGGTTAAAGGTTCCAAACTCCCCAGCAGCGAAGCTCCTACCCATAGTGCGATCTATGCCCTTAGTCCCGACATTAATACCATATTTCACATTCATTCGGCGCAAATTTGGCAATATCTTTTAGAATCAAATCATCTTGCTACCAGTGCGGATGTGGAGTATGGTACGCCCGAAATGGCTGGGGAAATCGCCCGTATTTATGCCGATCTAAAAAATATTTTTGACCACAATGTATTTGTGATGGCAGGACATGAAGATGGAGTTTTTGCCTTTGGGCAGAATTGCGATCGAGCAGGATTAGCAATTTTAAAGATATATAATAGGTTGCTCCTTTCGCATTAGTTTCAAATAAGTATTTAAATAAGTATCAAGCATGAGTGAATGGTTAGTAATTGGCAAGATTGTCTCGACCCAAGGGATTAAAGGCGAAGTAAGGGTACTTTCTTATTCTGATTTTGCCGAAGAACGATTTGAGCGTAAAGGTAAACGGTGGATCGCCAAGTCGGAAACTGCCACCCCCGAACCCATAGATTTAATCCACGGCAGAGGCATACCCGGTAAGACCAATCTGTATGTGGTGCGATTAGATGGCATAGATACCTGTGATGCGGCTGAAGCTTTGCGCGGCTATTTACTCATGGTGGAAGAGAGCGATCGCCCCAAATTGGAAAAAAATGAATATCACGTCACGGATTTAATTGGCTGTAAAGTGGTACATCAACCCACGGGCAAGTATTTAGGCGTAGTTACCGATGTCTTGACGGGTGGGAACGATCTATTAGAAGTAGAGCGAGTAGTAGAAGAAAAAACAGAGAAAGTTTTAATTCCCTTTGTCGAAGCGATCGCCACTGTGGTTAATATCGAGCAAAAATTTATTGAAATCAACCCTCCCAATGCTTTAGTCGATCACTGGTTATAAATTAATAATTCATAATTAATTAGAATGCGGACGAATTAACACTACAGGAGTTTGCTCGGCGGCGTTACCTGCGGGATTATTTAATAAAGCCTGATTGAGAATGTCTTGGGTAGCATTAGGAGTTGCGGCTAAAATTGCCACTCGTTTCAAATCGTTAACATCCACGATCGCTGCCTCTAAGCCCGTTTTTGCTAAAATTTCATCGACCACAGCCTGAGAATTAGCAGGACCTAACACGATAAATTGATCGTAGGGCGGCAGGGTTCCCGTCACATCATCGATCAGTTTTGCCTGTTCCCCTGCCAACATATAAAACACGCCCGGAATCTTAAATAAACCCTTGGCGATCGCTCCCACAATAAAGGCATACCCCACCTGCCACGCCCCCGAATTATCCACCAATACCTGTAACCCGCAAGCAGTTGCCAAACTTGAAGTAGGGAGGAAATAGTAACACAATCTTTTTGCCAACCAGCCGAGTTTTACCTCACTCGGATGCATCCATCGTCCTTGCATAATTGCGACTGGACTTTCGCCAATAGTGACAATATCACCCGCCTGAGCTTGAGGCACTACATAGCGTTGCACGACTTCTACAACCGAATCTAATGGTGAAAGTAAGTGAGTGCGAATTGGTAAAACATCAGCACGAGATTTATTACCAGATTGCCCCGTAGATCGCCAGTGTTTGGGCGCATTTTCATCGGGAAACTTGAGCGGAATTATACAATGTCTGGTTTTCGGAGTTCTGCCACCCGGTCCGTAGACAACATAATGAGCTTTAACCCATGCTGTTTGTAGTGCTGTGAGGTCTTCGCCTTTAATTTCAATAATGACTTCAACTTCGGTAGAGTGCTTACCCTTGACAATGTAGGATTCCCAGTAATTATCCAGTCTGCTCTGGTCGGGATTTTGATCGGGATGTCGAGAATTAATCGTGACGGTGTGGGTAATACCTTTAAGACTATCTTTGGAAAGTAAAACTACTTCTATGTCGATTTCCGTCAAAAATATATCGAGCTTCTTGGTTTCGTTGATAGCCGTAAGTATTCCTTGCAGTTTATAGGTTTGAGCGGTGTACTCGGTAATTTCCCAGATCCCTCGATCTAGTTCCATTTTGTTGCCGTCACGTTGACGATATTGGTATTCAAATATTACTAATCCGAAGATTACAAGAGCGATCGCACCCAGAATAATTATCAGCAAAATCTCTAAAAGCATACTCTCCTACCAAAATCCATTACTAACCCTCTAGTTCCATTAAAGTGCAAATTTAACTTCCACAGAATATCACACAGGCTTAGTTCAAAATTAAGGGCATCAGGACTATGTTGCTACTGAATAGCTCGAATGTCCGAGCTTTTTACTTGACCATCCGAGTTCTGAGCCTGAATGTTCGACCTTTCTAGATGAAGATCCGAGTTCTGAGCTTGAAGTGTCGAGTTATTTTGTTGAAGATCCAAGCTTTTTACATGACGACCCAAGTTCTGAGCTTGAAATATCGAGTTATTTTGTTGAAGATCCGAGCTTTTTACTTGAAGATCCGAGTTCTGAGCTTGAATGTTCGACCTTTTTACATGAAGATCCGAGTTCCGAGCTAATGTCCGAAAGTCCGATCTACTGCTTGTTGCTGATCGCGGTGACTGATCCAACGGTGATAGGTTTGAGTATGAATTGCCACGGAATGTCCCATCATCTGCGCCGCGATCGCATCGGGGAGACCAAAGTGAATAGTCCGCACAGCCCAAGCATGACGAAGGTTATAGGGAGAAAAGGGAATATGATATCGCTGAAATTGTCGTGTTACTTGCTGTCCGATTTTTTGTAGGGTAGTTTTAGTTAAATCCGTATTAAGCGGTGGTAGGTTCACGGCTCGGAGATCGAACACATCAATCCATTCAGGACGAAAAGCCCAAACCTCATGACTGCCAGTTTTAGTAGATTCTTGGACGGTAATTGTCGCTTGCTGATTGCGTAATTGCGTGACAGGAGGGGTGGATAGACTACTGTAATCGCAAAAAAACACTTCATGATTTCTCAGCCCAAAGGTTGCCATGATGCCATAGACAAATCGCCAATGAGGATTGGGGATCTGGTTGTAGGCTTTGAGAATAGACTCATCATCGGGGAGTTCTCTGGGTTTGAGGTGCTTGTGACTATATTTACCGCTCAGTTTTTGCATGTCAAAGGATAAAATGATGCCCGCATACTCAGCCAAGCTTTTGAGGGCGGTACAGCAAATTTGCCTAGATCTGGTATCGGGTGTGGTAGATAAGATGGTTTGATAAATTAATTCAGGATCGCTGAGTCTGGGATAGGACTGGTGGGATTGAGCGATCGCTGTTAATTTAGCCAAATAGGGAGCGTAGGCAGTTTTCCATGTAGTCTGTGCCGAGGCTTTGTTACCTCTAGTTTCCCAAAAATGTCCTTCAAATCTGGATATGGCGGATAAGAGTGAGTTATCTGGTGAATTAGTAAGTGAATTAGTGGGTGAATTAGTGTTAAGTGCGATCGCTGGCTCGGTATAATGCTGCCACTGAAAAGTATCTTGAATTAACTGAGCGCATATTAATTTTGCTTGCCATTCCGCCCGTTTCAACCCAACTAAATCAGCAGATTCGCGCAGATTAAGCCGTTGTTGATGGGGTTGCAGTCGCTTGCCGTCAGGTTTGGGAGGAAATGTACCTCTGACATACAGCTTTTCACCTCTAACTTCTATCTGCAAGCCTAATCCTGCCAGTTTGAAATTATGGTTGACGTAGGTTAAATGTTCTTGAAATTCCATTAAAGTCCTAGAAAAGATTGCTTACTTACCACCACTTTGGTATTTGTTTGGTGCCGTCAATAAAAGTGATATTCTCATCACCCATAAGCTCAGGTCTCTGCGAACCGTAAGTCTGGGCATTGGTTAGATCGGACTCAGCCAGATTTGCAGTTGTGAGGTCGGCTTCCATCAGGTTTGCCCTTTGCATGTTGGCTTTAACCAGTACGGTATTTTGCAGGCTTGCACCCGTAAAGTCAGCCCCAGACAGATCGGCTTCAGTCATATCGGCATCTTCTAAATCTGATTTACCGAGTTTTGCGCCCGCTAAGTTGGCATATCTAAAGTCAGTACCTCGCAATTCGGCGTGTCTGAGATCGGCATTAGATAGATTGGCTTTACGCAGATCGGCACCACTTAGGTCTATATCTCGCATATTGGCACCACTTAAATTAGCAAAACGCAGATCGGCTCCTTTCAAGTTAGTAAAGTTGGACAGATTAGCACCCTTAAGTATACAACCCGTCAAATTAGCCCCACCAAAATCGGTACCACTGAGATCGATATGACTCAGATCTTTAGTGCTAAAATCGGCGATCGCAAAGACTCTTTCTCCCTCGGCGTAGCGTTTTATCAGTTCGTCTTTATCCATCTTTTTACTCTTTTAGATTTCGCTTAGATTTAGCTAATTTTTACTTTTTAAGGTAAACTGCATTGAGAATACACATACGGAAGTCTGACTGAGACTATATTTGACTTGAACTCGATCTAAATCCGACTTAAATCTGACCCAAATCTCTAAACTGCCCAAGATTATACACTGAGAGTTTGTGCAGATATATTTCTGATTTTGGCTCAGGATTAACATAGGATTAACAAAAAGAAATTATTAATCTGTCTAACTATGCCCAAGTCTTTGGATCGAGTACAGCCCGATATGGAGTTTTTGGCTCCAAGGATTCAAGAATGGCTTTTGGCAGGATTGCGATCGCTGTTACCATTTTGGCTGAGGTGGCAATCTAGGATTACAAAAATTGAAACGGTTAATCTGGAGTCGTTAGTTAAAATTACAGACGAATTTAGGAAAGGCAAAGTCAGGTATATTTTGGCATTCAGGCACCCTACCATTGACGATCAATTTGCCATGTTTCATTTAGTAGCATCTGCTTTACCTAAAGCTATTAAAAAAAGTTCTAACAGCCAGATCGATAATCGGATCGATAGTTTTTCTTCCTATTATGTCTACGATCGCGGTATTCCCCTGTGGGCGGGAGAAATCGTTACTTATCTCTATCCTCGTTCGGGGGGCATTCCCATCTATCGCGGTAAATTAGATCGCCAAGGGCTCCAAACTATTCGTAAATATCTGGTAACTGGAGAATATCCCATCGCCATCTCGCCCGAAGGAGGAACAAACGGTCATAGTGAAATGGTGTCCGCGATCGAACCCGGAGTAGTCCAAATTGGCTTTTGGGGCTGTGAAGATTTAGCCGCCGCAGGACGAGAGGAAAAAGTAGTTATAGTGCCTGTGGGCATTCAGTATCAGTATTTGGGAGACCCGAAAGATAAAATAGATAAACTATGGGAGAGAATCGATCGCTTGCTCATGGATTTGGAACGAGAATGCGGTTTAACTAAACCCCCCGTGCAACCCTCAGATCGCTACTCTAGGCTTTATGCCCTCGGCGAACATTTGTTAGAATTTGTCGAAAATCACTATCAGCAGTTTTATCCTACCTATACTCCTGCTATTACTAAAAAGATTCAGGAAATACCAGAAGGATTGAAAGAAGGTTTTAGTGCGGAAGGAGAAGTTTTGCAAGTGGATTTTGGCGATCGCCTGCAAAAATTACTAGATCGAATTCTTCAAGTCGCAGAATTTAATTTTGGCATCAAACCAAAAGGCACGCTTACCGATCGCTCGAGGCGATTAGAGCAGGCAGGTTGGGATCGGATTTTTCGGGCTGATGTCGAGAGTTTATCAGAGTTAGAACGCGGTTTTGCCGATCGAGTTGCTAAAGAAGCAGATATGAGCCATTGGCATTTAAGAATTGCCGAAAGTTTGACTTGTATTACGGGGGATTATGTCAAGTCCCATCCCAGTCCTACCCGATTTGCCGAAGTCTTGCTATTAATTTGGCGATCGCTCAGTCGAGTTAAAAATCAACCCTTTGGTAAGCTTCCCTATCTAGGCGATCGGTCTCTGCTTTTAGCCATTGGCGATCCGATTGTCATCAGCGATTATTTTCCTAAATATAAATCTAGTCGTACCAGTGCTAAAGAATGTGTGGCGACTTTGACTGCCGAACTCCAAACCACCTTGGAGCAATTAATCATACCTTCGGCGATCGTATAGCTATTGAATTAGATGAAATTTAGATGAGATTTATAGAGGTAAAATCTTAGGTTATTATAAGATCCTGACTAATCCTCATAATAAAGCCATGACAACTAGACGTGCTGATTCTGCCTTTCCTGTCGGATTTAATAAAAACGAAGATATCTTAGTCGAAGGAATGACCAAACGTGAGTATTTCGCAATTATGCTAATGCAAGGCTATGCAGTCGCTAATTTGGAGTTTGTAGACATCTATCAAAAGGCACGAACTGCGGTAACTGAAGCCGATATTTTAATTGATATTTTGAACGAATAGTACTGAAAAGCTATGTTTGCTAAAACCTTAGAAATTTGCCAGGTTGGTAATCCGATTTTACGAGTAATTTCTGAACCGATCGCCAATATTGTAAATCGTGATATTCAACAACTAATTGATACTTTAATTAAAACCCTCAAAAAATCTAAAGGCGTAGGCATCGCCGCACCCCAAATAGGGCGATCGCAAAGATTATTAGTAATAGCTTCCCATCCCAATGCTCGATATCCAAATGCGCCATTTATGGAACCAGTAGCTCTAATTAATCCCCAAGTTTGCTCGCACTCTGAAAATATCGAAAAAGATTGGGAAGGATGTCTTTCTGTCCCCGGAATTAGGGGATTAGTGCCAAGGTATCAAACTGTAGAAGTGGCATATAGCGATCGCTACGGTGAGCCAAAAACTTCATTATTTACGGGATTTATTGCCAGAATTTTCCAACATGAATACGATCATTTAGAAGGTAAAGTATTTTTAGATCGAGTTGAAAGTACGCTAGATTTAATTAGTGAGGCTGAGTACATCAAATTAATTAAAAGCTCTACAAAAGTTAGTTAAAGATTAGTTAACAATATGGCTCGATTTCAAAGTCGGCTTTTCAATTGGATCGATTGCTCTTTACCCGCACAATTAGGACGAAAGGCAAGAGACTGGTACGAACAATTTGGCAATCCTGTAAAGCAAGCCGCAGAATCGATTAAAAAAACTACAACAAAAGCCTTACTCTATCCTGTCTTTATCTTGGCATCAGCTACTAATTTTCGCGCAAAATCTCATAGGGTTCCCCTTCTGCTCAGACCCGTACAAAGTTTAGTTTTATGGATAGATCGAAGTAAGATATTTGCTATTGAAAAATCAGATCGTCCTAATCAGAAATCTGCTCACAAATCGGTAAATATTAAATCTAAAAGCCCTAAGAAATCTCGTAGTTCTAATCAAAATATTACTAAGTTAGAACAACTGTTTTTAGGAAATAGATTAGGAAGTAGCTTAGGAGATCGAAATCAGAGCTTAAGCTTTAATAATTCGGGCGAAGATCTTAATAGGATGCAAAAATTAATTAAAGATGCGATCGCTTATTTTTTTGGCAAGAAATCTCGTAAAACTAAATTAAAATCCACAGCTAAAAAATCGTTAAAGCCGCCTAAAAATACTCAACCTTGGCTGACAATGGCGGATGTATTTGATGATGATGCTACAGTTTGGCCCCCCCTCATAATTAATACTAACTCCGAATTAACTAATTTAAATAATCGATCTTTAGAAAACTTACCCCTCAATAATTCATTAGATCCTCTTAATTCTTCCCATAACATTACAACTTCGCCATCGCCCGAATTAACCTCCTCACAACCACATGAAACATCTCGTCCTTTACACGCATGGATTGAAACTCAGGCAACATTTTTAGGATATGTTTACGATCCATTTATGCAGTTAATTGATTGGCTAGATCGGTTAATTGCGAATGTAGAAAGATGGGCGATCGGATTTTGGCAAAAGTTAATTGCGGTGTTATGCAGATTCTGCAAATTATTCTAGTAGTTACCTAAATATCAGGATCGATCCCCAGCATTCTAAGCCTTTCAGCTAAACGTTCAGACCTTTGCTCTGCTTGCTGTTTTTTATAATGTTCTTGCTGAGCGATCGCCTCAGCTTGTTCAGCCTGTTCTTCAGGAGTTGGATATTTTACACAATAGCGATCGCCTGCGGTATCCACCCTCTGAACTTCTCGATTGACCTTCAGAAGCTTAAAGTCGAACTTGATTAGGATCGAACCTGACCTTCAGAGGATCGAACTTTAACCCCTTGAGGTTCAGACCTGATTGATTTAGGTTCAAACTTCAACCTCTTGAGGTTCAAACTTGATTGAATTAGGTTCAAAGTTGAGCTTCGGAGCATCAAACTTTAACCCCTTGAGGTTCAAACTTGACCTTCAGAGGATCGAAACTGAACCTTAGAGGATCGGCTTAAACCTTCAGAGGTTCTTCAGCCGTTGTAATATCAATCAAAAAAGGGAGCTTGGCTTTAATCGTGGCAAGGGCTGCCATGACTGTATCTTTATCAGCTTGAGATAGGCTTGCGCTGACACGGTTTTCTAGGTTGGACATACAATCTCTTTGGTAATTTACAGCCCTAGTTTAGCCTTTAAGTGCGAACAAGAATAGAGCTTTGTCAGGCACTTTTATAGCAGTTGTCGAAATCGTAATTTCAATGCTCCTGCTTCACTGAAGCGACCTTGCGATTCGTATAAAAATACTAGATTGTTAAGAGTAGACAAGGTAGAGGGATGATCTGCTCCTAGTTGTTGTTC
>CAZLKI010000011.1:1386-23700 GCA_964560035.1 uncultured Synechococcus sp. | reverse complement strand
TCATCCTAAGGAAATGAGTGGAAGAACTACAGATGGAATCAGCAGTAAATAGAAACTGATATACCTTGAAAAATAAAGCGATCGCTGATTTTTGCTTAACTAGAAGGGACATATTGGTTGAGAGCATCCTGCACAATCTATGATATTAGAATCTATTTAACAAAGTATTTATACTTACTGCTTGGAGCATAAATAACCACTATTTCTGTGGCTTTAGTTAACATCTAGTCCTGAAAATCATATTACTTTGTAAATAAATTGCTTTTACAGCAAGCTTTTTGAACTCTTAAATAGGTTCTTAATTAAATTATTCTTTTCTGATAAATCTAGAGCGTTAACTGCGGCTTTGATTAGGTTGTAATAGATATTTTGTGAAATATCGACTTTTTACGAAGTAGCACGGGGTTTACCACGCAAAGCATCTCTCTCACCTTGTTGCACTACCAAGATTTCACCTTCATGATTTCACCTTCATGATTTCGTATGCGGAGCTCTTTGATATCTCTTTGCTTTAGGAAAAGCGAAATAACCGAACAATCATATTTGCGTTGACTATGGTAAAATTCTGCTTTTATAATTATTCGATCTATTGATTCGGGGTGATGCCCTAAGCTCATAAATAGTTGGACGAATGACTACAAAATTCTACTAAAAATAATCTCCTAAAAATTTTTAATTCATTTGCTCAAGTCTTGACAATGTGTGATTATTAGCTGTCATTATCATCATGTTATCTATGAAATCCTATAAGCCCAGTAATATTACTCCGCCTGAAGGTGTTAAAAACCTGACTATAGTAGCGATCGCCACTGGAATTATTGGTGGTGGAATTGTAGGGTTTATTTCTCAGTTCTTTTATTTGATTTTACTTTTTCCAATTGTTATGGGTGGAGTTGCAGGAACTGCGATCGCCATGACAGTCAGAGTCAGTAAAGTTAGAAATCCAATTTTGGCTGCACTTTTTGGCTCTTTAACTGCATTGATAACCTATGCCAGCATGAATTACGTGCAATACATGACATTCAAACAAGAGCTACGAAAAGAAATTATTGCGGAAAGTGGGAAATCAGACGATGCCAAGATCGATCGCTTAACTAATGATGTCCTTAAAGAAGCCACTGGAGATACTGGTTTTGTCGGCTACATCAAATTTTCAGCCCAGCAAGGCATCAATCGGGTTGATCGCAGTGGTGAAGGATCTAAATCAAATGAAGATACTACTTGGATTTACTGGATGATAGAATTAGCAATAATTGACGGGATAGCGATGCATTTTGCTTTTGCCGCCGCTAGGGTGCTTTTTTGCGAAGAGGGAAATGACTGGTACGCGGATAGAACTTGGAGCGGTTGCGTAGAACTGAGCCATAAAGACGAGTTTTTAGGGTTATTAAAATCAGAAAATTATACTCAAGCCTCTAAATTAGTTTTACCTCAAGAGGCTCTAGGATTACCCCGACTAGATTTGTATCTTCAATCTTGCGCGGCATCACCATTGAGCGACTTTGTCTTAACAGTGTCCTTACGTTATGATAATGTAGAGTCAAATGATTTGATCGAAGGACTCATTACCCATCGCGATCGCCTCGATCTTTTAATTAATCAACAGTCTGAATCGATATAGATAGCGAAATTATAATGAAAATTAACAACTCGGAGGTTCCTGCACGGATAAATCCTTAAGCTTTTTACCGTTGATGGCATAGATATTATCTTCGTAGGAACTGGCAAATGATGTTAAGGATTGAGTAATAGGAATAGAGCCATAGCCGCATTTGTTAGTAGTAAGATTTTTGGTAGTAGGTTTGATGATTTTGAGTAAATACGATCGCTGAGGTTTTAGTCCTGCTAAGACAAATTTAGTATTAGAAGCTTTATAACTGCGATCGGACTTGGGCGAGTCTTTAGTACAAACTCTGGTTGCTTCTAGGGCAAATTTGGCGGGAATAAATTTTTGGCTCTCGACTAACTTTTGGCTTTTAGCCGACTTTTGACTTTCAACTAATACTAAAGCTGGAATCGTACTTGATTTAAAACTCATTTCACCACATCTATCCGTAACAAGCTTACGAAAAGTAATTCTTTGCACCGAAATTGCTACTTTTGCCTTGGGTTTGAGATTAGTAATATAAACCTTGTCCTCAGCCCGAAATACAGTGGCGATCGCTTTCGGGATCGGTTCCGCCATAATTTGATGGCTTCTAACCCAATCCATAATTATCAATAAGCACAAAAAATTTAAGACTTTCATAATCGGAAATATTGAATTAGGAACATTTCATTAGTAATTCCGTTGCCTTCTATCCATTCGAGTATCGTCTCTTCTTCAAAAACGACTCCCAAATGTATTTGCACCATATAGTCTTCAATACTTATAGTCATCTAATAATTTATCATTTGTTTATTAGCGATCGCCCCTAAAGCTCAAATCTTTCTGCTCAAAGCCTAATTGTTTAGTTGCTGGTTTCTTTTCTGTAAATGCGATCGCCTCAGCCAGAAATATCTCTAAAATTATTTAAGCCATGCGATCGGTTGCGCGTTTGCCGCCCCAGGTTTTAATAATGCGATCGTCATACTCATCGGCGGCTTCGAGTACGGTTGTCAATGAGGTTTGCAATTCATTTTTATCGCAGGATGAACCGATCAAACTAGCTTGAAATCTAATATCACCGTCTTTATCTAAACTAAATGCCCCAAATTGTAAATCAAAGTTTTGATCTAATAAAAACCGCATGAGGTCGGGTGTAATCTCTGCCCCTGTCACCACATAAGACCAAGCCGAAATTACAGATTCATCAACACCCCAAGGCAGAACCTCAATCATGGCGGTTGCCGAACCTACAGGCACAATAAAAATTGGAAGATTGTTAGGCGGAATATATTGATCTTGGCAAATTTCGGCAACCCAAGGCTCAATTTTTTCATAACAAGTTTGCTGGGCAGTGGTTGTAAATTTCATGGTGGTATTTTGGTATTAAGGTGCTAGAGGTATTAGATTAGATATCGTAAAAAATCCTCTACATCAGAATAGCTCTAACTGCATATCTTTACCTTTACCATTACTTAACCTTGAAGATAATCCAACCCTTTAGCCACGAAAATATTCCGATCTAGCCCAGATGGTAACGTCCGTTCTTGAAGAAAAGTTTTTGCCCGATCGCTTATACTCCCAGACTTAGGTACAAACTCTTTAGACTGGGTTAAATTTGCTTGGGGCGATCGCAGATCTAGTAAATAATGCACAGCCAAAGATTGAAACGAACGCAATTGGCGATAATCTAGCTGAGTTTGAATGGATTTAGGTAAATTAATAATACGCTGGCGTACTAATTTATCCGTAATATCAACTTGCTTAACATTGTCGGCAATTAGGCGATCTAAAGTTTGGGCATCAATATTAGCGGCATCAATTACGGGGAAATCTATGGTTTTTCGGGGACTTTGTAATGGATGAAACTGTGCTTTATGCGTAGTTAGATCGAATTCAATAAAACCTTTATCCTCATCCGCTTCTTTCCAAATATCATTACTCGTGCGCTCGATCGCCCCAGCATAATAGGCATTGCGTCCCAAATGGGTATAGGTATGATAATGTCCGCAAGCAACGTAATCCCAAGGTAATTGTAAAACTCGTTCGGGAATGTCGTAACCACCATAATCATTAATGCGATCGCTATCCACCGTGCCATGAAGCATCAACAAGTTATAGTCAAAATCAGAATCTGGCTCAATCAGGATTTGGTCGAGTCGTTCTAATGAATTATGGGGCAAACAAAAAACTTTAGCTTTACCGCCACAGACTGAAATCGCTTCGGGCTTAGAAGTCACAACCGTAATATTAGGAATTAAGCTGAGTAAGTCTAAAATACATCGGTTATCTGCCGTTTTAATTGATTCGTGATTGCCAGCGATCGCCACAATTTCCGCATTGCATTCCGAGCGAAACCTTACTAACTCCCGTTGGGTTTGACAAATTGCCAAGTTGGTAGGACGAGGTACGTGAAAAATATCTCCCGCCATCAATACTAAATCGGGCTTTAGGGCAATAGTTCGATCTAAAGCTTCCTTAAATGCCGAAAACACATCAGCTTCGCGGCGATTGATGCCCTGACTGGTAACTCGACTGTAAGCTCTAAAGCCTAAGTGCAAATCTGCTAAATGAACGACACGCATTTATTAAAACCTAAGTCTAAAACCTAATCCTATAATCCAATCAAATATTTCTTCCACTCTTGATGTCCACCACCACGCAAATACTTTGTTACCTCAAAATAAAGTCCACTGTGAGGACGGCGGGGATTTTTTCGTAAAGGCATACTGGCTTCTTTAGGGGTTTGGTTCCCTTTTTTGACATTACATTTAACGCACGCTGTAACCATATTTTCCCAAGTATCGCCGCCTTTACGCGATTTAGGAATAACGTGATCGAGGGTTAACTCTTCGCCCGTATAGCCGCAGTATTGACAAGAGTGACCGTCTCTATGCAAGACATTTCTCCTAGTTAAAGGTACGTCTTTGTAGGGTAAGTTAACGTAGTGATAAAGTCGGATAACTGTAGGCAGTGGAAAATTTGGAGCAAGCATTTTACCGTTATGCTCTACCTGCTCGGCTTTGCCTTTGAGTAATAAAACAACAGCACGTTGCCAGTTTGTGATGTTTAATGGCTCGTAGGATGCATTGAGGACTAGGACTTTAGCCATAGCTCATTTTTAATCGTAAGCTCAGTTTTTAAAACTCTTTCAGTGATGCTAACACACAGAAGCTAATATCAGATAAAAAATTTATTTTTTCTAGTTCATCGCTTATTCATCGCTTGTTCATCACTTGTTCATCACTTGTTCATCTGAGTGGTGGAGCATACATTAATCCTCCATTTGTCCATAGCTTATTTAAGCCGCGATCGATATTTAATTTAGTATCTTTGCCCAAATTGCGATCGTAGATTTCGCCATAATTACCTACTGATTTAACTACTCTTGCGGCAAAGTCATTAGCCAAACCCATATTTTGCCCGAGATTGGTACTTTTGCCATCAGCACTTGGTATGCCTAAAAATCTTGTAAGTTCGGGATTGTTTTCACCTTTTTTGGCATTTATTTCAGAAGTATTTTGAATGATATTTTTAGAGGTAATTCCTAACTCTTCGGCAGCGATCGCACTATAAATTATCCATCTGACGGCATTAGACCACCTCGGATCTCCATCTCGGACGGCAGGAGCTAGGGGTTCTTTAGATAAAACTACATCTAATAAAATGTTGTCATTGGCATTGGGTAATAAAGTACGGCGCGAACTCAAAGCAGAGCGATCGGCTGTGACCGCTACACAACGTCCTGCTTGATAGGCATTAAACGTAGCATTGATATCATCAAAGGTAATGGGCTTATAGGAAATATTGAGCTTGCCCATTTGCTCGGTTAAATTCGCTTCGTGGGTAGTGCCAATTTGAATACAGATCGAGGCATTTTTTAAATCTTTTAAAGACTTAATGTTGCCACTCTTTTTGACCATAAGTCCCTGCCCGTCATAAAAAACCACTGGGGCAAATTCTAAACCTGTATCGGTATCGCGTGTAGCAGTGAGCGTGGTATTACGACTTAAAATATCGATTTCCCCAGTTTGTAAGGCAGTAAATCGATCTTTGGCACTGAGGTTACGATATTCTACAGATTCAGGGTTATCAAATAAGGCGGCAGCGATCGCCCGACAGATATCTACATCCAGTCCCGAATATTTACCCTGAGCATCCACAAAGCTAAAGCCCGGCACCTCTCCACTTACCCCACAAATCAAACTGCCGCGATTTAAGACTATATCTAATCTACTTGGGGGCTTGCTATCAGAAGTAGGGTCAGAAGTAATACATGAGGATAATCCTAACAATCCCAGCCCTAAGATTACAATTTTAGACCCTTTAATAAATCCTTGCCTAAATTCCTGCCCCTTCCATAAATTCATCATTTTCAGGTGTTGTCCCATTAGTCCCATTATTGTTAGTGTCGTTACAGGTAAAGTTTTTAGGTCTTACATTCTTAAGCAGTTCGCAGTCGATCGCAAAAGTATTAGTTAGTCTATCTTGTTTTTGGATTTCTAACTGTTCGACTCGCTTTAGCAATCCTCTAATTACATCGCCTTCAGGATCGGGAGTATGACAGTGATCTAGAGGTGCAACTACTTCGCCATGCCGATGCACTACTCGCCCCGGAATTCCAACTACAGTACAGTCACTAGGCACGCTTTTTAGTACAACTGAGCCAGCCCCAATCCGAGAGTTATCACCAATCTCAATATTTCCCAACACCTTAGCACCCGCTCCAATTACCACATTATTACCGAGGGTAGGATGACGTTTGCCGATATCTTTGCCCGTTCCACCAAGGGTAACTCCTTGATAGATTAGAGCATTGTCGCCAATAATTGCCGTTTCACCAATAACTACGCCCATCCCATGATCGATAAACGTACCTTTACCAATTACCGCACCAGGATGAATTTCAATTCCTGTAAACCAACGAGCCAGTTGCGAAATCAACCGAGGAACGATCGGTAAGTTTAAGTTATTTAGTACATGAGCGAGTCTATACAGCCAAATAGCGTGTAAACCCGGATAACACAGAATTACTTCTAGCCAATTACGGGCAGCAGGGTCACGGGCAAAAATTACTTCAAAATCTGTGCGGATTGTATCGAACACTTGATATCTCTATAAAGCTTAGGTGTTAAAGTTTCAGCCTAAGAAAAACTGTAAAAATACTTACATTCGATCATAACAGTAGTTAGAGCAAGGAGATTTCATCTGGCTTTCTTTTTAAAGTTTTTATTTACGAGATTTTTCTCTTCTTTGATAGTTCCAGCAAATAGTTCTAGCAACTTATACATTTTTATACTTTTTTATACTTTTTGATACTTTTTGATACATTGGCAGACATTTGGATAAGTCTAATTGTTTCTAAATTAAATTTTGAGTGATTGACTTAGAGTCTGCCTTTGTCTTTGCGCTTAGTGGTAACTTATGGGTGACAACTCAGGTTATTTATCTATGGAATTATTTGCAGTTCTAAAAAGTCGAAAGTTATTGTCGCTTTTATTTTTAGGATTTTCTTCGGGCTTACCTTTATTTCTCACCAGTCGAACTTTACAAGTATGGCTGACTGAAGCGCAGGTAGATTTAGGGCTGATCGGTTGGTTAAGTTTAGTGCGATTACCCTATACGCTCAAGTTCCTATGGTCGCCTTTCTTAGATCGGTTTATTCCGCCGTTTTTAGGACGCAGACGGGGTTGGTTGGTACTGACTCAAATAGGATTGATGATGGCGATCGCTTGGATGTCAAGGCAAAATCCCAAAGAGGGATTGGAACTACTGGCAGTTAATGCTTTAATTATTGCCTTTTTAAGTGCAACCCAAGATATTGCTGGTGATGCCTATCGGACTGATATTTTGGCACCGACAGAGTTAGGCTTAGGAGCTTCGATTTGGATTTTGGGCTATCGGGTGGCAATTTTAACTACAAGTTCGGTAGCTTTGGTTTTAGCCGATTCTTTACCATGGTCAACAATTTATCTTTTAATGGCGTTGTTAATGGGAGTGGGAATTTTGGCTGCGATTTATGCCCCCGAACCTCTCGATCAAGAGCGATCGCCTGACTCTTTGGTTGATGCAGTTTATTTACCTTTTCAAGAATTTTTCCAACGTAAGGGAATCATTTTAGGGATTACGATCCTCGGTTTCATTTTATTTTTCAAGTTTGGCGATGCTTTAGTTGGCAACATGGCAACTCCATTTTTGGTAGATATTGGCTTTACTAAAAAAATTATTGGGGCAGTGCAAGGCGGTTGGGGCTTTGTGGCGACAACTTTGGGCGTAGTTTTGGGCGGTGTAGTTTTAACCAAAATCGGGATTAATCGCTCGCTGTGGGTGTTTGGTGGATTGCAAGCTTTAAGTAATCTCAGCTATTTTGGCTTGTCGCTAATTGGTAAAAACGATACAGCTTTATTAGTCGTAATTAGTATTGAAAACCTCTGTGCGGGGATGGTTACAGCCGTGTTTGTCGCTTATTTAATGAGTCTGTGCAATCAAAAATTTTCGGCTACTCAGTTTGCACTCCTTTCAAGCTTGATGGCGGCAGGTAATGATATTCTCTCTGCCCCTGCGGGAGAGTTGGTTAAGATTATGGGTTGGTCAAATTTTTTTGCAGGCACGATCGCTGCCGCCATACCAGGAATGCTGTTATTATCTCTTGTCGCTCCTTGGTCTAGTGAACCTATAGAAGATTCTTTATGATTTCCATTTCATTATGAGAGCCATAATCGAAGACGAAGTTTTATTTATCAATCACGAAGATATCCCCAAGTATAAAAAGGATGGTTCGATCGTCCGAAATAGTTATTTTTGGGCATTGCGTTCTATTGCGGCAATCCATCGAAGCGATCGCGATTGGGAATATGAAGCCGAAGTCTGGTTTGCCCTGCAACGGATGTTATTATCTTTTAGCGAATCTAGATATTTACGCCTAAAGGAAATTACCCTAGAGTTTGATGACGATCGCGAGATTCCAGATCTACTAAGAGCGGTTTCCACTAGAGGAGATAGTTAAAATTAGTAATGGAAATTAGAAAGATTACTGAATCCGAACGAGAACAGGTTTTACTGGGCGATCGCTATGCCTATAGTAATTGGATGGAAGATATAAGTTCCCTAGAGACCGCTATTCCCGAACAAACCTTGGGAGTATTCAAAGATGAAAAAATAGTGGCATCTCTCAGAATTCATCCCTTTCAGCAAGTAATTCGCGGCGTAGTTAATGAGATGGGTGGTATCGGTGGAGTCTGGAGTTATCCCGAACATCGAAATCAAGGCTATGTCAAAGAATTATTAAATGCTGCTTTTAAAGATATGAAGGTAAAAGGACAATCTGTAAGTATGTTAATCCCTTTTAAACAGAGCTTTTATCAAAAGTTTGGCTATGTAACTGCAAACTCTAACCTTGAAGTTAGGATACCCATAAGTAGCATTAGCTCCTTTAGTTCTTCCTCTGAATGGGAATTTGAACGGATAAATGCCAAGGAAGCGCGATCGGAATTTATGAAATTATCATTAGAAAATCAATATCATGGCATGGTTTTACCTGTATATTGGCAGCGATCGCAATGGGAAGAAGCTATAAAAGATAAACAATGTATCTTAGTAAAACATCACGGACAAATAGTCGCAATTGGGATTTATCAAATTGATTCTAAAATAACCGAACGTAAAATATATCTAGATCGCTTTTTATGGTCGAACATTGAAGCTCGGATTAAGTTATTTAGTTTTTTTGCCAGTCATCGCGATCAAATTAATTATATTTACCTAGATTTACCCTTTGGGATTAACTTTCATCAGTGGTTTGGGGATGTGATGACAGGATATGAAGTGAAAATTAGTATTCCTCCTTATATGGTTCGAGTTGTGGATGTGGAGAAGGCAATTAATAATATACCAACACACAGAGATGGAATAGTTAATATCCAAATTGACGATCCGAATTGTGATTGGAATGGTGATATTTTTGCGTTGGCATCTCAAAACCATCTTCTTAATGTAAAGCGCAGTCATAGTCCTAAGCCAGATGTAAAATTCACAATTCAAGGGATCTCGGCTTTAGTCTATGGCACCTTATCATTAGTAGAAATTGAGTATAAAAAATGGATACAAGTAATTAATGAAGAGAAACGGGAGGAAAAGCGATCGCTTTTAGAAAGTTGGTTTCCACCCCTACATTTGTATAACACTTGGAAGTTTTAGAGAGATTTTAGATTTTTTTAGTTAAACTTCATAGCCCTAGAGATATCTCGCTTGTCTTCGCGTTTTTTAATATCCTCGCGTTTATCATGCAGCTTTTTAGTTCTAACTAAGGCTAAATCGACTTTGACCCAGCCATTTTTAAGATGCAGTTTAAGCGGGACTAGAGTTAAACCTTTTTGTTCGACTTGGGTTATTAACTTACGAATTTCTTGTTTGTGCATTAACAACTTCCGCGTACGGGTAGGCTCGTGATTGAAAGTTGCACTGGTAGTTTTATGCGGGGCAACATACATATTTAGCATTAGAATCTCACCCTTACGCACAATTCCGTAGGCATCCCTCAAGTTTGCTAAACCTGCCCTAATCGATTTTACTTCTGTTCCTGTTAGCTCGATCCCCGTTTCATAGACTTCTAGGATTTCATAGTTGAACCTAGCTTGGCGGTTATCGGCAAATACATGATTATATCCACTCATCCGAACTATCTTAGCTTAGATTGGACTACTTTCTAACAGTTGCCAAGCTGGATTAAGGATAAAAGCTTTATCGACAAACTCGGACATCTTTTGACAATGATTGTCAGTGCGAAGTGGCAATTCGCCATTTTTAGTTATACAGGTAAGCGTTATGGAATTACTTTCAAGAGAAGTTTGATGAATTAATACTTCAACGGTTACCAATTTCGCAAAGCCGATCTTAGTTGATTTTTCTTGAGCCATGATGTAATCGTTCGTGACATAGCTAATAGATAAACTGCAAGCACTGAGAAGAGCAGCAACAGCATCTCTAATATCATGGGGATCGCTTGTAACTACATAGGTTTGAGTATATCTAGCCATGAAGATTTGCTTAGTTTAGTTGCGGTCTTTTCTGACCCGTACGGGGATCATTTCAGGCTCAGGCTCTCTACCTTTAAGCTGCTCTAGCAAAGCGTCTAGCACTCGATTAAATATTTCGCCTAACTTTCTTAAAGCTTTTTTGATAGATTTCATGCCGATATCCCTAAAGAGATTACTAAATTTATAGATTTAATTAAATTAATTAGCTAAATCATAACAAATCTTTGTCTAAGTTGGTCTAATGCGGAGTAAACACTCACCATTCTGATCCAATGCCGATCGCGATTCGGGTTAAATCTATAGGCGATCGCCTCTACGTTTCCTTGGGGATCGGCAAGCCCTATGTAAACTAATCCAACGGGTTTAGCCTCCGATCCGCCATCGGGTCCGGCAATTCCTGTAATACTGATTGCCCAGTCGCTTTGTAATAGATTCTTTATACCTAATGCCATTTGCTTGGCTACCTCGGCACTGACAGCACCATATTCTTGGAGATCGGCTTTTGAGACTTTTAATATTTCAGTTTTAACATCGTTACTATAGCTAATCACCCCCCCTAGAAAATAAGTCGAACTGCCAGCAACGCTAGTAATTGTCTCGCCCAGCCATCCACCCGTACAAGATTCAGCGATAGATAGGGTTTGGTTGTGGTTTTTTAATAAATTTCCAACTACACTTGCCAAAGTTTCATCATCGGTACCGTAACAATACTTACCTGTAATTTGCCGAATTTCTGTTTCTATAGGCGCAATTAAGGCTTGGGCGGCTTCTATGGTTTCCGCGCGGGCAGTAATGCGTAGTCGAGCTTGTCCGTAGTTAGCATAAGGAGCAACTGTAGGATTAGTAAGCTGAAAAAAAGAATTCACTTGTTCGGCTAGGGCTGATTCGGCAATGCCCCAATAAAGTAAAACTCTGGAATAAAAAGTTTCTTTGACCCATCCTTGCGATCGCAAAACTGGAATTGCAAATTGCTCCCACATCGGATAAAGCTCGGTCGGAACTCCGGGGAAAGTCAAAATCATTAGACCTTTACGCGGCTGCCAGATCATCCCCGGTGCTGTGCCTACAGGGTTAGTTAAGATCTCGGCACCTTGGGGTAAGAGTGCTTGTTTGCGATTATTGGCTGAGATCGTCCGCCCTGAGTATTTTTGTTGAATATCTGCCCAGATTTGGGGATGCTCGACTAAGGGTGTAGCAAAAAAATCAGCGATTGTCTCTGTAGTTAAATCGTCTGGGGTTGGACCTAACCCGCCTGTAGTAATAATTAGGTTAGATCGACTGGCAGCGATCGCTAAAACTTTTTGGAGACGTTCGGGGTTGTCGCCTACTACGGTTTGATAAAAGTGCGGAATTCCTAAACTTGCTAATTGCTGCGCCAGATACTGAGCATTACTATTTAAAATTTCTCCTAATAGCAACTCGGTACCTATACATATAACCTCAGCACTTATAATCATCAGAATTTAGGTTTTAATTTTAGATTCTTGCCCTGAAGTTACTCTAATTTAATTACTCTAATCTAATTATTATTTAGTTATTGATTAATTATTGTAAGTTAGATTCTTGCTTGGGCTTGGGTTTGGGCTTGCTAGAGCTAATTCGTGGACTTGGCTTGTCTTCAGAAGGGTCGGGATCGAAAATGTCAAAACGCACTGTGCGATCGTGGTTGTTACCCATGATGGTGAGTAAGGTACGGATAGATTGAATGGTACGACCGTTACGACCAAATACCCGACCTTTTTCGGTAGGATCGAAAGCAACTCTAATCCAGATGCGATCGCCCTTGGCATTGGTTTCGCAATCAATTTTAAGCGCATCGCGACGTTCTAGCAATGGCTCTAGCAAAAATTTAACTAGGGTAATGTAGTTATCCACTATTTTATGTGGTGATTAGGCAGTGACTAGCAAATCAAAAATCTTAGCTGTTTCTAGAAGTTTTTTAACTGTATCTGTAGGTTGCGCTCCCTGTTTGAGACGGATGACGATCTCTTCGACTTTTAATCTAATTTCTTTGGTACGAGGATTATAAAATCCTAATTCTTCTAATGGACGGGCATCACGGCGGGTAGTGCTGTTAATCGCGATAATACGATAGCTGGGCATCCGCTTTTTTCCGAAGCGTTTTAGTCTTAGTTTAACCATAGGGCAGATCGATCTAGATAATTAGATATATAAGTGTAGTTCACAATATTAGCAGATAAGTTTTGAGATGTTTAAAGCAAAATCAATAAAACTACAATTCTCACTTTGACTTTTAATTATAAAGAACGAATTCCAACTTAAAGCCAAGAATTATATTGATGTTCTGCGCGTTTGTTTTTTGGTTCTCATTAAAAAGTAATATCATGTTGTAGCAGTTACTAATGACTCAAGCGTGACTTAAGTGATATCCAAGCGTATTTCTCTGCAATCGATGTTGGTGCTACCGTTTGTAATTCAAGTTGCAGTCGCGATCGCGGTTACAGGTTGGTTATCTTTGAGCTACGGACAAACTGCTGTCAATAAAACTGCTAAGCAATTAAGAACCGATGCCAGCGATCGCATAAGCCGCAGTCTGGATAATTACTTAAAGGTTCCCCATCAGGTTAATGAAATTAACATAGCCGCAATTTCCTTAGGAATTTTGAAGTTAGATAATTTCGATACATTGGGTAAGTATTTTTGGCAACAAATGCAAACTCATAGTGTTAGCTACAATAATTTTGGTGCTATCAACGGAGATTTTATTGGTGTAGAGCGATTAGATGATGGCAAATTTATTATTCATGAACGGTCTAAACGTACTAATGGTAAACAATTCGATTACAGTACAGATCGAAAGGGTAATCGCCTAAAATTAATTCAAACCTTAAAATTTGTAAATCCGCTAGAAGCTTGGTATAGAGATGCTGTCATTGCCAAAAAACCGATCTGGAGCCAAATCTATGCTTGGGATGATAAGCCAGAAGTCCTTTCTATTTCTGCTAGTTATCCAATTTATGATACCAAATCTAATTTAGTCGGTGTAATCGGTACAGATTACGTTTTAACCCAATTTAGTGACTATCTCAAAAGCTTAAGAATTAGCGAATCGGGTAAGGCTTTTATTATCGAGAGATCGGGGCTGTTGATCGCTTCATCTAGCTCATTACCATTAAGGGTTATAGATGGAAAAGCCAAGCGCCTTAGTGCTGCCGAAAGTAGCGATCCGATAATTCAAGCGGTAGGTAAAAGGTACTTAAATAATGAATTTATCAAAGATATTAAGCAACTTCAGGAACTAGAGATAATTTTAAATCACAAAAAAACTTTTATCCAAATTAAGCCTTGGCGCGATCGCTATGGATTGGATTGGCTGATTGTTGTGATTGTACCCGAATCAGATTTTATCGGTGGAATCAATGACTATAGCAATAATACTTTGCTCCTTTGTCTGTTGGCTTTAGGAATGTCAGTTGGGCTGGGGATTTTGACTGCCTATTGGATTACTAGACCCATTCGTAAATTAAATGACGTGGCGCGGGCGATCGCTCAAGGAAATCTTTATCAAACTGTAAAGCCAAGTGGAGTTGATGAGATCGATATTCTGGCAGAATCTTTTAATAAAATGGCAGCGCAATTGCGGGAATCCTTTACCAAACTGCAAAAAAGTAATGAAGAACTAGAATTACGGGTTGAGGATCGGACTTTAGAATTAACCATCATTAAAGAAGTCGCCGAGGCAAATAAAGATGTTGCCAATGCTGCAAACAAAGCCAAAAGCGAATTTTTAGCAAATATGAGCCACGAGCTCCGCACGCCTCTCAATGGCATTTTGGGCTATGCTCAAATTTTACAACGCTCTAAAAACCTCAATGAGAAAGAAATGAATGGCGCGGGAATTATCTATAAGTGTGGAAACCATCTACTGACTTTGATTAATGACATTTTGGATATTTCTAAAATTGAGGCAAGGGGAATGGAACTATATCCCAATCACATTGATTTTCATGGATTTTTACAAGGTGTGTGCGAAATCTGTCAAATTCGGGCAGAAGAGAAAGGGCTTGATTTCCAGTATGAGCCTTCGCCCGATCTTCCCAAGGGTATTTATGCTGATGAAAAGAGATTACGTCAAGTTTTAATCAATCTTTTGGGCAATGCGATCAAGTTTACCGAGTTGGGAAGTGTGAGCTTAAAGGTTAATCGTCTTAATCCGATCGATGAATCTAGTTCGGCTTGTAAAATTCGCTTTGAAATCCAAGATACAGGTATAGGAATGAGCGATACCTTAATAGGAAAAATATTTTTACCCTTTGAACAGGTGGGCGATCGCCAAAAAATGGCAGAAGGCACAGGGCTAGGACTGGCAATCAGTCAAAAAATTGTCCAAGTTATGGGTAGCGAACTGGTAGTAAGAAGCAAGACTAACTTTGGTAGTAGTTTTAGTATGGATTTGGATTTAGAGATCTCGAACGAATGGACATTAAATCAAACTAAACAGCCTACGATTATCGGTTGTCAGCAAAAGGGTATAAAAATTTTAGTGGTCGATGATATTGCGGATAATCGCACAATTATTCATAATTTTATGGAGCCCCTTGGGTTTGAAGTGTTTGAGGCAATTAACGGCAGAGATGGGTTGAATAAAGTCCAAGAGCTTGAGCCGTCATTAATTATTACCGATCTATTAATGCCAGTCATGGATGGCTTTGAGTTTATCAAGCAGTTAAAGCTTTTATTTAAGCAGCAAGCTAATCAGTCAGATAATCAACAAACCAAGTTAAAAAGTATTCCGATTATTGCTTCCTCCGCCAGTGTGTTTGAGGCGGATCAAAAAAATAGTATCCAAGTTGGTGCTAATAACTTTTTAGCGAAGCCTGTACAGTTCGATGAGCTCATGAGTCTTTTGCAACTGCACTTAAAAGTTGAATGGATCTATGCTGAATCCTCAAATATAAATCTTAATTCATTCAAACCCATGCAAAAAGATCCTAACTTGCAATTAAATAGACAATTAACAAGGCAATTAACTAAAGAAGATATTATCTCTCCGCCTTCTGAGATACTGCAACATTTAATTGAGCTTGCCCGCCGTGGAAATCTCCGCGAACTAATTAAGCAGGCGGATTTATTAGAACCAGAATTTTCGGATTTTGCTCAACAGATCCGCCAGATGGCAAAGAGCTATCAAGAGCAAGAGCTATTTAAGTTTATTAGTCAATTTTGAGTTAATACTATGCAGATTATTTATACCGATGAGTTTTTGCAACATCAGACAGGGGGATTTCATCCCGAAAAACCCGAACGCTTAACCGCGATCGCCACTGCTCTCAAAAATCAACCGTGGAGCGATCGCCTAGAGTGGACAGCTCCTAAAATTCGTAAAGAGATTAGATCGAATATAGAGAAATGTCACAACCCTAAATATATTGACCTCGTGCAAGCGATCGCAACTCAGGGCGGTGGCATGATTGATGGGGATACGGTCGTCTCAAAACATACCTATGATGTGGCAGTATTAGCAGTAAGTGCTTGGCTAGATGGCATCGATCGAGTATTAGAAGTAAATCAACCTGCTTTTATCCTATCTCGTCCTCCCGGTCATCATGCCAAGCGCAATACAGGTATGGGATTTTGCATTTTTAATAATGCCGCGATCGCTGCCATGTATGCTTTAGAACTCGATGGTATTGAACGAGTAGCAATCTTAGATTGGGATGTCCATCACGGCAATGGTACTCAAGAGATTGTTTGGAATCAAGCCCAAATTGCCTATGTTTCCGTTCATCAAGCTCCGTTTTATCCGGGTACGGGGTGGCAATCAGAAATAGGCGATCATGAGAATATCTTAAATTTACCGTTACCTTCCGACAGTGCGATCGCTGAATATTTACCGATCTTTACCCAAAGAATAATCCCATTTTTGCAGGATTTCAAGCCCGATTTACTAATTATCAGTGCGGGTTTTGATGCCAATTCTGACGATCCTCTTGCTAGCATGAATCTGAAACCCCAAGACTACGGGATCTTTACCGAGCTATGTTTGGAAGTAACTTCTAAAATTATATTTGGACTAGAAGGAGGTTATGAATTTAAGAGTTTAGCCGCGTCAGTGGTTGCCGTTGTCGAAAAGATAATCAATAATTAAGCAGTAATTAAGAGGATTTTTCCACTAACACCAACATCAAAAACTCCATTTCAATCAAAGTTTGCTTCATTTCCACTAAAACATCGGCTGCAGAAATAACTTCTTTGGTCAGCCAGTTACGGGGTTTAATCTTTTGCCATTCGCGCGCGAGTTCGTTAACAGTTAGAGGCTTTTCCCAGAGCAAGTGTAAGCAAGCACAGGAGGTAGTGTACAAGCTAATTGGAGCCGCCGCATTGATATTTAAAAACACATGAATATTAAACGGAGCATAAAGGGCGATCGCCTGATCTAAAGCTTCTCTAATTTTCGGGTGCTTTAACTGAGGATGCAGGTATGCCTTAGCGTTTCCCCAATCAGAGTCCTCCCATTCGATCGGTGGAATTCTCGGTTCGGCTTTTCCAATGTGACAGCACCAAAAGTCAAGGAGACGGTTCGCAGGTTGCAGATGTTCGTAAATATGGAGTTTTTCTTCTAACGATGCCATTTCCAAAATTGTATCTAGATATTCAGAAGGACTATTTTTATCTTTGTACAAATCTCTAACATCCCATTGATTCCAATTGGTCATGCTAATAAAATCTAAATCGGCATTAGCAATCATTTGAAACATTTCAGGAATGGTGTAGCCCTTATCTTCTTGTAAGAGATGATTAGCCGCTAGAAAAGAATTATTAGGTTCCTTACTCCAAGTTTTATCTTTAAGTAGGACGCGATCGTCTATGGCATCGAACAACTCGCGGACTAAAGAAAATTCCATTTCCGTAGGTGCCTCATCCATTAACCCCAAGTATTTACATAAATGCTGACCTTGGTAGTAATAATATCGCTGAAAAGAACTATGCAGATTTCCTTGAATAATGCCTTCAGGACTTAATACCGATCGCATTATTTTTAAGGCTGCCAACGGGTCGGGCAAGAGATATAGGACATCACTACAATGGATAAAATCAAAGCTGAGATTCAAGCTAGAAATATCTTCAAAGGGCATTGTATAAAATTCAGTATTTGGGAAGCCATGATAGGCGAGTCGGTTTTTAGCCCATTTAACCGATTCTTCGGAGATATCGATCCCAATAATTTTTGCTTCGGGATTTGCTAGTGCCAAACCTAGAGTCAACCATCCCGTGCCACAGCCCAGATCGAGAATTACTTTACCTTGCGAACTTACAATCTTTTGCGATCGCCTGTAATGCGAAGTCGTTAAAGAGAACTTAAAAAGACTGTTTATATCATCTTGAGCGGAAACCTCAATGGCGATATTGGGATAGGGAATCTTATCAAATTGTTCGCGAACTTTATTTACACTAGATTCCATCTAATTTTTCGCCTAAGATTTTTTTAAGATTAAATTTAAGAGAAATTATATCAGCTTGCGATCGCTATTTCGGGCAGTCGGTAATTTGAACCAAGGTAATTGTGGATATTCGTGATGTTCCCAATGATAGCCAAAGTGGTAACAGGTTAAGAAGGAAATTAAGATTGGAAAATTACTACTTCGGGTATTATGAGAATCTAAGTGACAATCTGCATAAATATGGTTGCGGTGCGGTAGAAAAGTCCCAAAATAAAACAACTGCATCGAACTCAATAAAAGCGGTAGTATCCAAAATAAAAGTAAGTTTAAAGCTGGCACGTGAAATCCGATTCTAATCCCGTGAAATAGAAACGTCATGCCAAAAAACAAAATTATGTTTTGGCGCTTGTCTAAATAGCAACTCATAAAGCTCAAGTACCATCGGATTATGCTCGTATGCTTGCCATCATGAAAGTCTGGATCTCGATCTGTCGCTGGATGCTTGTGATGTAATCCGTGATTGATTAAAAATTTTTGGTAGGGCAATAATCCATAGATAGTTAGGGCGATCGCTCCAACCAGATCGTTAACCCGCCGATTAGGAATAAAGACAGTACCGTGAGCCGCATCATGGGAAATTATAAATAAGCCCGTATGTAGAAAAGTCCGAACCAAAACGACCAATCCAATCGACCAAATAGAGATAGAAGCTAGATCGATCTTGCAGATTATGACAAATGTGATTAGCCATAGACTAAAGCTCGAAAATGCCGAAATTAGCCCTAATCGTGAATCTAGTCTTGAAGCTACTGAATTAAGTAACGATCTCTTAATAGTTCCTTGGAATTCTTGTAGCAATTTCAAAAAATTCCTCGTACGGGTTTCTAAGATCGAATTTAGTCTTGACATTCTTCCTTCCGAAACTATATTTTTAGTTGATGTGGAAGCTTTTTTGGTCTTATCACTTTAGCGATAAAGCTTTTACTTCTGTACCCTCAATTACCGTAAATTGACAATTGCTATACTCATCAGATTATATATTTTTATTAAGCTTCTTTGCAGACTCTTTATTATACTTATATACCTTTTAACCTGCGACTGTATAAATTTGAAATCCGCAGATCTAATGTTAATTTGCTTGCACTCTAATTGTGGTGATTGTAGTGAAGAGATAGTTATGCAGATAGGTTCGTTAGTAAACTGCGATCGTAAGTTAGCATATCTAAAATATCCATCTAATATTCATCGAAAAAATCTTCAATAATTATCGACATGATCGATTTTGACGTATTAATTGTCGGTAGCGGTGCTGCAGGTCTCTACACAGCTTTATGTGTCGCAGATTTAGCTCCAAACTGGGCGATCGGCTTAGTCACCAAAGATAACCTTTCCATTTCAGCTAGTGATTGGGCGCAGGGAGGCATTGCGGCAGTAGTAGATGCTAATGATTCCCCTAGTTTTCATGCTAAAGATACCCTAGTTGCGGGTGTAGGGCTATGCGAAACCCAAGCTGTGAATGTTTTAGTTAATGGTGCTGCCAAACAAATTCATAAACTCTTAAGTTTAGGCGTAGATTTCGATCGCCAACAGGACGGTACTTTAGCTTTAACTTTAGAAGCAGCCCATTCCCATCGGAGAGTTTTACATTCGGCAGATACCACAGGTAGGGCATTAGTTAGCAAATTGGCAGCAAGAGTATTACAAAAATCTAATATTCATGTTTTAGAGGAGACTCTAGTTTTAGATTTATGTATAGATCTAGGAATGGAGCTTGAAGGCGAAGTTAAAGTATGTAGAGGTGTTTATTGTCTGAGTCAAAATCAACAATTAAGTTGTCTGCGTTCGTCGGTCGTAGTTGTGGCAACAGGTGGAGGAGCGCAAGTATTTTCCCAAAATACTAATCCAGTTTCAAGTACGGGGGATGGGGTGGCGATCGCATGGCGGGCAGGGGCAGTAATCAGAGATATGGAGTTTATCCAGTTTCATCCTACAGCTTTAGCTATACCCAATGCTCCAAGGTTTTTAATCAGTGAAGCAGTTAGAGGCGAAGGTGCATATTTGATCGATGGTCGGGGCGATCGCTTTGCTTTTAAGTACGATCCTAAAGGTGAATTAGCCCCAAGGGATGTGGTCAGTCGTGCCATCTTTAAGCACCTGCAAATTACCAAGGAACCCACGGTATTTTTAGACCTAACTCCGATTTCGAGGGAAGCGATCGCCCATAGATTTCCGAACATTATTAAAATCTGTCACAATTGGCACATTGATATTTTTTCTAAACCGATCCCCGTTACTCCTGCCGCTCACTATTGTATGGGTGGAATCATGACTGATGAATATGGTGCAACTTCAATTTTGGGGCTTTATGCTGTAGGTGAAACTGCGAGTACGGGCGTGCATGGTGCCAATCGACTTGCAAGTAATTCCTTGTTAGAATGCTTTGTCTTTGGCGAAAGGTTAGCCGAAAAAGTTACGGGCTTTAAATTCATCCCAATTATTGCGGATAAAGAAATCCAGACGGAATACTTTGCTCAAATAAAGTCAAAATCCGAATCTTTAGCAACAATCATAGAAATTCAAGCCATTAAGACGGGCATTCAAAATCTAACATGGCAAGCTGCTGGTATTTGGCGATCGCAAGCTCAATTAGAGACAGCCCTAGACCAAATTAAGCTGTGGCAATTACAACTAATGGAGCCGCATGCACCCTCAAGGCTATGGATAGAAACTCGAAATCTCGCAGATTATGCCTACTTAATAATTAAATCAGCTTTATTCCGTACCGAAAGTAGAGGGGCACATTATCGATCGGATTATCCCGAAACTCAAGCTAGTTGGCAAGTTCATTCTGTTATCCAAAATCGTGATATTAAAACTCAAGAAATAACTTAATACTCCCTTTTCAGACAAAGATTAGTCTTTAGGTGGGTATGGGGGCTGCGCCTCCACGAAGGGACTTAACCCCATTTCAGCTTTGTTTATTTATACGGTGGGAAGGGAGTATTCTGAAAAAATAGCTTAATCCGTCCCGATCGCTTGTTGCCAATTTTTTAAGGGATGGTTCGTTTCAGTCGTTAAAGATTAAGAATAGATTAAGAGAGTGGCGATCGGATTAAAGCTAAGATCGAACTGACTAATCGCACCTAATTACCTTAAAACTCATAGCAATGAAGATAATTTCTCCATTATTCCTCAGCATTGCTTTGCTGGGCAGTCTATTGTCAGTTAGTCCTATGGGCGCACAACTTTCGGTTGCTAGAAAATCTTCACCTTATAAAGATCTTACAGTTGATTCCAGTACGTTCAAAACCTTTAGAGATTTACAAATTGCCGCCGAGTCTAAGGCAGCTAGTTATATCAAGCAGGCTTTTAGTAGTAATGTTTCACAGATTTTTTTACGGGTTTTGGGCGATCGCAATGGTTCAATTTCTCCCATTCTCACTATTTCTGTTTCTAATGCCCAGTGGCGATCGCAACCAAAAATTCAAACATGGGCAAAGTACTATCCTATATCTAACGTTTTGCTAGGATTTGTTGCACCTGCGCCACCTGCGATCGCTCCCCCTACCGCCAAAGCTACAACTCCAGCCACACCAGCTAGCCCTACAAATCCAGTTAAGATCGAATCATCTACTGTTCCTAGAGTCTCGCTTCCAGAAGTACAAAACTTACCCGGATTTCGCGATGACTGAGACGATTGTTAAATTGTAATAAAAATTACATTTTTCATTTCCATATTTTAACCTTGTCATTACCTAATCTTAATTTTGAAAGTGCATATTTGTAATATAGGTTTACTGGGGCATCCTTTGGAGTTTTAATTGACCATAGTCAGTTCTCTGTTCCCTAGGGATTTTTAGTGGTTCCCACCTTAAGTCTGTCTTGCTTTTTTGAATGTCGTTATCGTAGAGAGAATTGTACTGTATGTCTTCTGATTTAAGTCGTAGAAAACTTTTGATGTTTTTTGGAGTTGGTGCTGGATCTGCCGTACTAAGTCCGTTGGTGAGTGAAACTTTTTTGGGTACAAGCTTTATTGGTGCTGAGGCACAGGCTGCTCCCTTGAGAATGACACCTATTCAACTACCAAGTCCTTTGCCTGTCTATAGAACCATGACTAGCTTTTTACCCACTGGCGTAGGAACTAGAAGCACGGTTAGCCCAAATACTAATCCACAACTCAGCACTTATAGAGTCGTTGATGATGTAGTTGTACCTCCTGAATATGAGCGTTATGTCATCGTTAGCTGGGGCGATCGCGTATTCCCCAATCCTAAAGAATACTTTGGCTACA